>JAYSSW010000368.1:0-4267 GCA_043720335.1 Planctomycetia bacterium | reverse complement strand
CCCGCCGAGGTCGAAGAGCACGCCTTCGGGCTGGGCGGAGCCGGCGAGATCGTCAGGGATCGGGAGGTGGATGTCCATGAGGGAAGTTTAGCGCCAGGCCCTCGCGGTGGACAGCTGCCGAGGCGACTGTTTTCCGGGGAAAAGCAATTTTTCACAGGCTCTCAGCGTGGGCCGAATTCCACAGGAGGAGGGCCTGGCAGCCGGCGAAGTAGGCGGTGAAGGCGAGCAGCGCCCAGGCGGCGGCGAACGCGCGCTGGGACTTGTTTTCGGCGCGCACGGCCAGCCAGGTGAAGGGAAACGCAGCGGGGAAGCCGAACAGGAAGCTCCAGCCGACGAACATGCCGACCGACTTGCACAACTCGAAGTAAGTCCAGCCAACCAGCACGAAGCCGACGAGCGCCAGACGCGCGAGCCACGGGGCGCGGCGATTCTCTGGATTCCGCGCCGCCCAGGCGCCAGCCATCAGCGTCAGATGGAACGCGGCGTAGAGGGCGGCGGGCCAGGTGAAGACGCAGCGGTCAAGCCACGCGCTCAGGAAGTTCGGGCCGGCTATGCCGAGAAGGAACGCGAGCAGCCAGAGCGAAACGGCAGCGGGAACGCGACGCGCGATGGTTCGCTTGGCCACGAGCGCCAGGATCGCCGCGACGACGAAGACGCCCAGGCACGCCGCGAACCAGAGCAGCATTTCGTCGCGCGACGGGGCGTCGTTGGGGAACTCGCGTTCGCGGCTGAACAGCCAGGCCGGGTCGAAGCGTGGCAGGCGCGTCAACGTGCGGCGCTTCGTCGTGTCGATGCGAGGCTGCTCCCCCGGCTTGCCGACGTACAGGCAGACCGCGCGCGACGGGCTGCGGACGAACAGCCGGCCTTGCCACAGCGTCGGCGGCGTCCAGCAGATCTCGTCGTCGTCGAAGATCGACGCGCGGGCCAGTTCGTGGTACGCCGTCGGATCGGCGCGGGCGAGGATCACGCTGCCGGTGTCGTTGAGCATCAGCAGCTTGCCGTCGGCGACGATCACGGAAGCGTGGCCGACCTCGTCGGTGGCCCAGCGCACTTTGCCGGTCGCCCAATCGACGCACTTGAACGTGCCGCGCGAGGCGCGGTGCTTGCTCGACTGGAGCTGCTTCAAGTCGAAGCCGTACACGTTGCCTTCGTGCAGCACGCTGGAAACGACATCGTTGCAGAGTTCCTTGCTGGTCCACTTCGGTTTGCAGGTCAACCCGCCGTCGGCTGCCGGCTCCAGAAGCAACTTGGAGGCAGGGACACGGAACGGGGCGGTGAGCAGCAGGTGCGGCTCGTGGTAGATCGGCCAGGCGGAATGCTCGTCGTAGCCCGACGACAGCGGCTGGCGGTGCAGCAGCTTGCCATCGGCGGCCGCAACAATCACGACAGCGTTCTGCAGGTAGCCGACGATGCAGCGCCGCCCCTGGAAGGTGATCGGATAGGCGGGGCAGTAGCTCGCCGGGTCGGAGCCGACCGCCCAAATCGTTCGGCCGTCCGCGGCGTCCAGGGCGACGAGGCTGGCGTTTTCGCCGCCGACCGGCAGCACGACGCGGCCGTCCTCGACCAGCGGCGTCGCCGCGTAGCCGAAGCCCCAGCCCTTGCCCTGGAACCTCTCTTTCAAATCGACCGACCAGAGCGAAGAGCCGTTGACGGCGTCGAGGCACGCGAGCATGCCGGTGGGCGAGACGGCGTAGACTTTGCCGCGATGGAACGTCGGCGTGGCGTAGGGGCCGGGATACGCCCCTTTGGAGTGCCAGGCCGAATCGATGCGTGTTTCCCAGAGGACGGCGCCGGTGTCGGGGTCGAGGCACAGAACGGTCTGGCCGCCGAGGGCCTGGCGCTGCGTGCAGAGCCTGCCATCGGCGACGACGAAGCCGGAGTAGCCCTGTCCCAGCTCGCGCGACCAGAGACGCGGCGGCCCCGCCGCCGGCCAGGCCTCCGCCAGCCCCGTCTCGTTCGACACGCCGTCGCAGTTCGGCCCGCGCAGGTGCGGCCAGTCGGCGCTCGCCTGCCCGGCGAGCCACGCGGTCAGCGCCAACGTCAATGCGATGAACCGTCGTCGAGATGCGCCGCCCATTCAAGACGCAGCTTTCTGACCAGAGATGGATCCGCCACGCGGTCGATTCTCGCACGCCGATCCTCCGCCGACAAGCAGGGCCTCGCCTTTGTTTCGCCCGGATTCTGCTTGCGTGCGGTCCTGCCACCCCGGAAGATGGGTGAGTTGCTTTTGGTTCGCTCGCGCTTGACTGCGCGGGATACAATCAAATAAGGATGCGACCGGCAACGTCTGCATTTGGGGGACGCACCGCTCATGGCTGCAGGACTGGCCTTGCTGACGACCAGCGACGAAGCGCTGCTGACGCTTGCCGTTTCGGGGGACCGCGAGGCCCTCGACGAGCTTTTCCACCGCTACCGCATGACCGCGTACCGGGTGGCCCACCGCCTGCTCGGCAACGAGGCCGACGCGCTCGACGCGGTGCAGGAGGCGTTCATCAAAGCGCTCACCCATCTTCCCAGCTTCCAGGGCCGCAGCTCGTTCAAGACCTGGCTGCTGCGCGTGGTCAGCAACGCCGCCCTCGACCTGGGGCGGCAGCGCGGCCGCCGCGACATGCTCAGCATGGACGCGCTCGGCGCCCGCAGCCGCGAGGATCTGGAGCCGCTCGTGCATCCCGACCCCGGCTTCGACCTGGAACGGGCCGACCTGCGCGTCAAAATCAACGAAGCCCTCGCCCAGCTGCCGCTGCCGCAGCGTCAGACGTTCGTGCTGCACGCCGAGGCGGAATTGAGCTACCGCGAGGTCGCCGAGGTTCTTGGCATCTCGATCGGCACCGTCATGAGCCGGCTTTTCTACGCGCGCCAGAAGCTGCGCGGCCTGCTCGAAACCTGGATGAAACCCGCATGACCGGCAACGACTCGACCCCCGATCCGCAGTTGCTCGCCGCCTACTTCGACGGCGAGCTGCATCGCCGCGCCAATACGCGTGTCGACCAGATTCGCCGTGTCGAGGAGTGGCTGGAAGCGCACCCGCTGGAGGCGATCGCGGAGCGCGAAGCGCACGCCCGCGTCGCCGAGGCGCTGGCGGACGCGTCGCCCCCTGAACCGTGCCCCGAAGCCTGGCGCCGCCTGCAGAAGCAGCTTCACGATTCGCAGCAGGGGCTGCCCCGCCTGAACCGCAGGAAGCGCCGTCGGCACGGGCTGCTGTTGGTCGCGGCCGCCGCCAGCCTGCTGCTGCTCGCCTGGGCCGCCTGGCCGACGCGCCAGCCGGCGCCGGATCAGCCCGCGCCGAATCCGCAGGCCAAGAAACCCGTTGCGCCGGCGGTCGAAGTCTTCGAGGTCGCGACCGCTGCGGAAATCACGATCATCCGCATGGCGGGCAGCGACACGCCGATGCTGGCCGTCAACCAACTGGACATTTTCGGCGGCTTCGAGCTGGCCAGCCGCAGCGACGTGGAGGATCTGACGATCTCGCCCGCTTCCCCGGAGCTGCCCGAAACCTCGTCGGAACTGCGGTTCGGCAGCACCGACCGCCCTGTGGTCTGGACGCCGACGAAGTCCGAATGACGCGCCGCGACGACGATTCACCGACACAACTTCGTTTTTCATCCACCAAGGACTGCCCCCGGCTCCCCACCGGCGGCTTCACCATCATGCGCTGGCTCGGCCTGCTCCTTCTCGCCCTCGCTCTTGGCGCCTCCTCCCTCCCCGCTCGCGGCGGCGACAAGGAGTACAAGAACGTCAAGTTCACCCTGCTCGTCATCCTTGCCAGCGAGAAGCCCGGCCCCAGCGACCCTAGCCTCAAGGCCATCGCCGACGAGATCGTCAAGCTCAACCCCAACTTCAAGAGCTTCCAGCTCAAGACGATCAAGACGCAGTCGGTGCCCCCCCTGAAAGAAACCGTCCTCGACACCGTCGACGGCAACAAGGTGACCTTCGTCATCAAGCACGGCGCCGACGCCAGCAACAAGGTGAGCCTGTCGATCACCGCCCCCACGCTCGACCTCATCGAGTACAAGACGGTGTGCGGCAAGTTCCTCCCCATCGTCACGCGCTACGAGACCAAATCGAAGGAGCGCCTCATCCTCGCCGTCCGCGTTCAGCCCTGCAAAGGCGACTGAGCGGGCCTGGGCTCGTTTTGGCGAGGGGCGCGTCGAAAGTACCCCGTTTATACTCAACGGCCCGCGACAGGGCTAGGAGTGCGTCGATTCGCGGTAGCGGCGTTCCAGGTCGGCCAGGAGGAGCGGGCGTTTCTTCTTCGAGCGAGCCTTCC
>JAYSSW010000367.1:0-8918 GCA_043720335.1 Planctomycetia bacterium | reverse complement strand
ATGTCCATGAAGGAAGTTTAGCGCCAGGGCCCCTGCGGTGGACAGCTGCCGAGGCGACTGTTTTCCGGGGAAAAGCAATTTTTCACAGGCTCTCAGCTTTCGGGTGGGCGTCGCGGCCTTCGGCGCGGGCGTTTCCACGGGAGGCGGCGGAGCGACCGGTTCAAGCGGCAGCACCTTGGCCTTCACGTTCGTCTTCGTGGTCGCCTTGCGAGGTTGGGTTTCCTTCTTCGTGGCCATCGTTGCACCTTCGAGTTGCGGGAGCGTCGTCCCGGCGTGGCGAAGTGCCCTGCCGCTCGACGTGCAGGACAGTTACCTCGTGGTGCGCGACGCCTCAAGGCGAGCCATCGCGTCATTCGCAGCAATTCGTCGAATAACTGCGGCGGAATGGGCCACGACCATAATCGCTCGCCCACGCCGATGTCCAGACTCAGCGTGTGGCTCCCACGTCTGACATGTTCCTCGCCGTTGGCCCGAAGTTCGCCTACGATCGCGCCTCGCGGGGACAGGTCGGCACCATCGGGCGTTTGGCTGTGTAGAGGCGTCGGATGGCCTACGGCGCGACGGTGCGCGGGCAGCGCGCTTTTGTCGAATTTCCTTCCATTTACTCCCGCCTGCTACCATCTGCGCCCGTTTTCTAGGGACGCAGCCGTAACTGCGGGGCAGTTTTGCATTGCCGGTTATCCTTCCATCTCCTCCCACCTGAACACCGCGTCATTCAACCGAATAGGCTGCCGATCTGCTCCAAATCGTCGTCGATGACAACGTGCAGGTAAACGCTGGTCATGGCGACATTGGCGTGCCCGGCGGCGGCCCGAACCTCGGCCAGCGTGCGTCCGCCCGCCAGTGCGTGGCTGATGAAAGTGTGTCGCCCGTGGTGGATGGTCAGCGTCTTGAGGCGGGAAGCTCCCAGCACCTTGCACGCCGACTGAAAGCGCTGCCGGATGGCGTGGCGCTTCAGCCCCTCGCCCCGGCAGTGCGCCTGGCCCGAGCAGATCGCGAAGTCCCTTCCCCCGGCTCCCATCTGGCAGCGTTCAGCGACCCAGGCACGCAGATCGGCCAGCGTCCCCGCGTCCCACCAGAGCGGCACGACGCGGCCGCGCTTGCCCTTCGTGGTCGCGGAGCGCAGCCGCAGGTGCGGCCTCGGCCCATCGAGAACCAGATCGTCCATCTGCAATTGGGCGATCTCGGAGACGCGCAGCCCGCAGCAGCAAGCGAGGCGGAGGATGGCGAGGTTGCGGCGGCTGTTGGCGCTTCGCCGTGCCTTCTTCCTGGCATCAGCGAGAACGACGGCGATTTCGCGGCGGGTCAGGACGCGCGTGGGGTCGGGCGTCCAGGGGGCGTGGAAGAGCATGGCGGATCCGAGGTGGTGATGGCTCGCCGGGAGCGTTGTGCTCGCCGTGCGGCGCGGTCATCACATACCTCGAAGGGCCGGGATTACAAGGGAGAAATGGACCCAGACTGCACGGTTTGGGTCCGTTTCGCCATGCTTTCCGGAGCGAGAATTGCTTTGGAGCATGGGCTGATCGTTGCGTGAGCAATGGGGTCCTAGCGCGGAGGTTCTTCCCATGGCCATTTGCCGTGCGTCGGCCTGCCCGCCAAGCTCATGGCGGCGTTCCAGTCGGCTTCAACCTCTTCCAGCCACGTTCCGATGGCGTTCGCGAGGGCGGGGATGGGACAAGCCAGCAGCGGATGCGCCTGGCCGCTGAAAATTCCCACGCGGCTGCCCTGGATGAGATTCCCCAGAGCGAGGGTTTCCGGCAGAGGGACGATCTGGTCCTGGTCGGACGAGAGGATGAGCGCCGGCAGACTCATCGAGAGCAAGTCTCCCTCAGTCAAGGCGGGGTGGTCGCCGAGTTCCAGGAACAGGTTCCGGTTGATCGTCATAACCGCCGCCCAGTCCTGCGGGTGATGCCTTTGGGCAAGCTCAGCGGGACGCGGGTTGCCGGGCTGGCGCAGCCGCTCCGGATCCGCCAGATAAGTCCAGCGCTGGATTGTCGCAGCGTCGAAGATCTGTTTCACGGCGAGCAGGCAGACGCCGCCCAGTCGCTGGGGAAAGTGCCGCGCGAGATACAGCGCGAGGTACCCGCCGAAGCTGTAGCCGAACACGAACGCCCGCTCGATCTGGCGGCGGTCCAGGTAGGCCATTACGTCTTCCGCCATTTCCGTCAAGGACAGGCGCTCCGGCACCGGCCTGCCTCCATGCCCGATGAGATTCGGCGTTTCGACATGGGCGAACGGACGCAGGGCGTCGGCCAGCGGCAGCAGGGTTTCACCGGAGCCGTTGGCCCCGTGCAGCATCACCAGAATCGGGGGCATGAAACACCTTCAGTTTCCGCGAGCGCGGCGCCGCTGCATCGGGTACTTGAGTCAGCGAGACCGACCACGACGCCGGCTCGGCTCCATCTTTAGAGAGGATGCTGATTCGCTTTGCTGACAATCTCCGCCGATCCTATTGTGGCGCCGACCTCCTTGCAAGGTTCATGTCAAGGCTGCATCTTCTACAACGCTGGCGACGTCGTCGCGCACTGCTGCT
This sequence comes from Planctomycetia bacterium, assembly GCA_043720335.1. GTDB lineage: Bacteria > Planctomycetota > Planctomycetia > Gemmatales > Gemmataceae > JAYSSW01. Next base: position 6,385 of record JAYSSW010000367.1, on the reverse strand, counting down.
TCGACGCCGGACAGGATGCCATCTGCATCGGAATTCGCCGGACGTGTTTCATTCATTCGCCGCCCCAGAACTCCACGCGGTCGGCGAACATCGTCTCGGTGGCGTCGGCGACGCCGTCGACGGACAGCTTCGGCCCCTCTGAGGGCGGCGCGCCCGGCGGCCTCACGCGGTTGAGCCATTCGCGGATGCCGTCGATGTCGAACGAGCGCTCGCGTGCCATCTCCAGTGTCTCTTGCAGGCGCTCGTAGCCGGGCAGCGCCTCCCACAGCAGCAGCGGCGGGATGTTGAGCCGCTCGCAGAAGAGCGCCCACCCGTCTATCTTGGTCTTGAGAACGAAGCCGGCGGCGTAGACCACGCCCATCGCTCGCACCCACGGCGGGTTTGCAGGTTTAACATCGGGAGACGGTTCCTCATCGCCTGGCTCGCACTCCTCGTCGGACAGCTCGTCGCCGTCGTCCGTATCGTCAATCATTTTGATCGCGTGGTGAAACGCCTCGTCGTAGGCGGCGGCGTCCTCGACCAGCTCCATCATGGTCAGCGTTGCGATCTCGTGAAACGCGTGCGCCCACGGCGCGTGGTCGGGCATGCGGAACGCCACGCGGCCGGCGGAGCGCATCAGGCGCTCGTGCTCCTGGTCGTCGTGCCGTCCCGCAGCGGCCAGCAACAAGCGGAACCGTTCCTCGGGTTCGAGCAGGTCGTAGTGCTGGTGCAGCTTCAGTGTTCTCATCGCTTCTTCTCCTTGCGAACGAGGATGGCCGTTTCGAGGCGTGTTTCGAGTTCGTCCTGCTGTACCTTCTCAGGGGAGAAAAACGTTGATCCCAGCGCGCGGGCGGATCGGCGAGCGGTCGAATCGCTCCTTGCTCGCTCCGGTTGTTGACCCCATGCCAGGTTCCAACTGCTGCTGGTTTTCGTCACTCGTCCCCGCCCCTGAGTCGCACGCGCTCGACGAAGGTGGCCTGCGTCCGCTTGGCCACCGATTCGGGCGTGAACTTCACCTGGGTGATCCTCTGCTCGCCGGGAGACCGGACCGCGTTCGTCCAGTCCCGCATGCCCTCGGCGTCGAAGGACCCTTTGGCCACGACCGACAGGACGCGCTGGAAGCGGTCGTAGCCGGGCAGCAGCTCCCAGTGGAGAGTCGGCGGCAGCTTCGCCTCGGCGCAGAACTGGTTCCAGCCTTCCACTTTGGTCCGCAGCACGTAGCCCGTCGCGTAGGCGAGCTGCAGCGATCGCTGCCATGGCGGGGCCTCCGGCTGGAACTGCCGCGCCGCGAACGCAAGGCGGGTGAAGGTGTCCCCGTCAAGCACGGCGTCGCGGCGTTCGTCCCCGGATTCCGCTTGGCGACCGGGGAGTTCGGGCGTCTCCCGGTCCATCGCTTCCCCGGCCTGGTTGAAGGCATCGGCGAAACAAGCGGCGTCCTCGATCAACTCCAGGAACGTGACGATCGCCAGCTCGAAGAAGGCGCTGGCCCAGGGAGCGTGGTCGCGCATGGTGAATTCGACGTTTCCGCCAGCTCGGCCAATTCGTTCCCGTTCACGCACATCGTTGCGCACGGAGGCGGCCAGAATGAGTCGGAACCGCTCCTTCGGTTCCAGGCATTCGTAGTGCTTGTGCAGCTTCAGCGTCCTCATCGCTTCTTCTCCTTGCGTTCCCCGATCACCTGCTCCAGCGCTTCGAGCCGTTTCTCCAGGTCGTCCATGTTGATCGCCCGCGCCAGGGCATCGCCGAGCGCGATGGTGAGGCGGGCCTTCTCGGCGGTGGGCAGCTCGCTCATATCGAGCTGCTGCAAGCGGCTTGCGAGCAAGCGCACGAGGTCGGCCAGACCGATCGCCTGGGCGGATGCGGGCGTTCCGCCGCCGTGCAACAGGTCCGCGTGCGTCAGCCCCTGGAGCGCGTGTTCGAGCAGCAGCGCGGCCGCACGGACCCGGTCGCCGTCGCGCCGTCCCTGGCGGGCCACGCCGACGAGCGTTTCGACCGCCTGGCCGGTGGCGGCCTGGATGCGGGCCATGGCGCTGTCGACCAGGACGCGGCGGGCCTGCTGGAAGGCGACGCGGAACTCCGGCTGGTTGAGCCAGCGGTACAGCGTCGTCTCGCCCACGCCCGCCTTGGCGGCCGCCGCTGCGTACGTCAGCTCGACCAGCAGCGCGGCGATGGCAGCCTCCTGCTTGCGGTCGAGCTTGCGGCCGTGTCCCTTGATGGGCTCGCAACGGCTGGCCGCCGCGCCTGCCGCCAGTTCCGGCAGGTTGATGATCGGCGGGGCGAGCGCTGTCGGCTTGGCCTTGATGTCGTGCCGCTGCTGGAACAGCCAGGCGACGTAGCGGATCAGGTCCACGTGCTTGGTGTCGCCGATGCGCACGCCGGCGCGGTTGCGGTGGACGCGGAGCTTGGCCTGGGTCAGCACTTCGCCCAGCGGCGTCGAGTTGACCAGGCGACAGACGTCGCCGGGACAGAGGCGTTTGTGGTCAATCATGGGCGTGCATCTCCCGCACCAGCCAGGCGGCGCAGTGGACGAGGTTGAGCGTGCCGTCGGGGCTGGCGGGCATCCCGGCGTCGAGATCCGCTTGCAGCATGGCGACGGTGATCGGCTGGCCCCCTGCCCTGCTCAGCATCTTCGCGGCGTCGGCAACGGACAGCGACGACGGGTTGAGCGCGGGCTTCTCGTGGGTAGGGTTCGCGTTGTCGGCGTTCACGGGTTGATCCCCCTCTTGCTCCAAGGTCCGCGTCAGGGCGCCACGGACGCGAGCGTGGGCGAAGCGTGGCCGTGCTGCGGGGCGAGGTAGCGGACTGGCTTGCCCAGCGTGGATGCCAACGACAACTCGTTCCGCACGCCCATGCTGTCACGCCAGCCGTCCAGCGTCAAAACGACCACCTCGTCGCACCGTGCCAGCATCTGCTGGTCGTGCTCGCTCCAGAACTCCCCGCCGGTCGGCACGCCGAACGCGGCCAGCGGATGGCCATGCACGATCGGCGAGAACACCGCCGTGCCGGATCGCAGCAGCGCTGCGGCCGCTTCGCAAGCCACCACGAACCGCTGCTCGCGAACCAGTGGATCGGGATCGGAGTAGGGCGACGCAAGGTAGATCACGACGGCACCTCCACAGCAGCGGCTATTCGCTCCGCCTTCGTGCCCGTGAACTGCTCGAAGCGCTGGACGATGACATCGCAGTAGAGGGCGTCCAGCTTCATGAGGAACGCCTTGCGGCCCGTCTGTTCCGCCGCGATCAGCGTGCTGCCCGAACCGCCAAACAGGTCGAGGACGTGTTCGCCTTCGCGCGACGAGTACTGCATCGCCCGCACCGCCAGCTCGATGGGTTTTTGAGTCAAATGGACTGACGATTGTGAATTGACCTTCTTCACGGCCCACAAATCGGTGGCGTTGTTGGGGCCGAGGTACACGTGGGCGGCGCCTTCTTTCCACCCGTAATATGCGAGTTCGAACGCGCCCATGAAGTCCTTGCGGGTCAGGACCGGATGCTGTTTGTCCCAGACGATGGCCTGGGAGAAATAGAGTCCGGTGGCCTTCAGCACGGGAGGATAGTTGCTGAGGTTGGCGTAGCCGCCCCAGATGTAGAAGCCGCGACCGGGCTCCAAGACGCGGGCGATGTTGCCGAACCAGGAGGCCAGGAGGCGGTCGAACTCGTCGTCGGTGACGAAGTCGTTGGCGAGGGGCCGGTCCTTGGCGCGGAGCTTCCTGTCGGTGGCCTTGCGCTTGTTCGGATGGCGCTCGACGTCGAGCTTCTGGTGGTGCGTGGAGCCGCCGAAGGACGACAAGCCGGCGGCGATGGCGTTGTTGGAACGCGGCTCGACCTTCACGTTGTAAGGGGGATCGGTGTTGACCAGGTGGATGCTGGCGCCGTCGAGCAGGCGGTCGAGGTCGGCGGGCTTGCTGCTGTCGCCGCAGAGCAGGCGGTGGTTGCCGAGGATCCACAGGTCGCCCGGCTGCGTGATCGCTTCATCGGGCGGCAGCGGCACGTCGTCGGGGTCGACGAGGCCATCCTGAAGCGTGGGGTCGAGCAGACGGGCCAGCTCATCGGAATCGAAGCCAAGCACGCCGAGGTCGTAGTCGCACGCCTTCAGCTCGCCCAGCTCGATCGGCAGCAGGTCGTAGTCCCAATCGGACCGCTCCGAGGTCTGGTTGTCGGCGATGCGGTAGGCGCGGATCTGCTCGGGCGTCAGGTCGGTGGCGACGTGGACGGGGACCTGGTCCAGCTCCAGCTTCGCGGCCGCCTTGTAGCGGGTGTGGCCCACGATGATGACGCCGTCGCCATCCACGACGTTCGGCTGGCGGAAGCCGAACTCGCGGAGCGAAGCGGCCACGGCATCGACGGCGTCGTCATTGAGGCGCGGGTTGCCCGGATAGGGGCGAAGGTCGGACAGGTCGCGAAGCTCGATCTTCATGGCGTGTTGCTCCAGGTTGCGTTCGAAGTCAGCGGCAATTCGCAGGGGCGTTGGATGGCGGGTTGGCCACGGGGGCTGGCCTATAGGGGGAGGAGAGAAAGAAGAGAGAGAGAGTAATTGCCATTCTTGCTGTTCTTGCGCTGTCCCGCGATTGCGCCGTTTCTTCGAGGGCGGCTGCAATAACAACAAGAATGGCAAGAACTCGCTCATGGCGTCCCCTCCGGCGCAGGACCAAGCGGCGGCAGGCGGTAGAACAGGCCGGGCCTGCCTTGCCTGCCTGTGGTCGTGAACTGGGTCTCGATCAGCCGCTGCAGCAGCAGCGTGTCGCGCAGCTCTTCGTGGTCGCGGTTCGACCACGGCAGGTTGCGGTTGACCCTCCAGAACGGCATCCACTTGTCGCCATGCTCGCGGCGCCACTGCTCCAGCGTGCCGAGCAGCCGCTTGCGCTTGCCGTCGAACTCGTTCTCGCTGGCGTGGTGCCTCGCCATGAACAGCATGCGGCGGGTCTGGTGCTCGACGAACACTCCCGCCCACGCCGCCGCGTCGTCGGTGATCCGCAGGTCGTGGCGGTCGACGCTGCAGGCGTAGAGCAGCGCCAGGCGGCGGACCTTCTCGTAGGCGCGGGCCCAGATCGCCATGCCCGCCGGATCGTTGGCCGCCTCGCAGCGCGCGTACTCGGCGTCCGCGCGCTCGCGCAGCTCGCGGAACACGTCTCCGGCGGCTTCCGTGTGGGGAACCCGCTGCGTTTCCAGGCGGAGGGCGCTCAGGTTGCCCGCGCCGCTGCCGGGCTTGAACGCCGCCCACCAGCACGCCGCCTCGACGACCGACTTCGGGATCGGCCGCTCCGTCTCGTCCCGGCCGACACCGCGTTTGCGGCACTCGAGGATGAGCTGCCGCGCCAGGAAGCCGTTGGTCATCAGCCGTGCGGACAGCGCTTCGTAGAAGTGCTTGGGGACGGCGGTGCCGAACAGGCACAGGCACGGCTGGTCGATCACCGACCGCTCCTGGTTCGCTTTGGCCCGCATCACGTAGACGCTGGAGGCGCAGGAGTACATCTGCAGCAGGATCGCGACGATCTGCTCGTGGCGGGCGTCCTTGGCCTGACCGACGCGCAGGAGCAGGCTGTCAATCTCGTCGACCTGGAACAGCGAGGCGGGCTGGGCGAACAGCCGGTCCTCGATCCCCTCGCCGCTGGCGAAGGCGTTGCCGAGACAGTCGGCCAGCCCCGCCTGGTGGAGGATGCGGGCGTTGACCTTGCGCGCGTGGTCCTTGCCGACGCCGGAGTTGGCCAGGCCGATGATGTAGAGGTTGGTGCGGTTGTCCATCGCGTCGCGGACCTTCCGCCCCGCGAGCAGGGCCTGGAGCGACAGGGCACCGGCGAAGGCCAGGACCGGCTCGGGATAGGGGGCGGTCTCGAGGGTGTGCCGCATCACCTCGTCGATGAAGCCGGGGATGTGGAGCAGCTCGTCGGGGATCGGTCCGGGGTCGGCGAGGCCGCCGTCGTCCTCGTCGGGCGCTTCGGCGTACATCTGGTCGAAGTGGCTCTCGGCGAAGGCGACCGCGATCTGGTCGGGGTCGTACCGCGCGACGCTTTCCGCGATGCGCTCGACCTCGGCGTCCGCGAGGGGCGGGACGCAGCGGCCGCGATTGGCCTGCAGAAGGGCGGCCTCGATCTCGGGCCGGGACATGCCGACGCGGCGCATCGACCCGGCCAGCCGCGCCAGCGTCGCGTTGCGCTGGCCGGAGGGGATGGCGTTGGAATCGCCGGAGTCGGCGTTCGAGGAGCGGTTCGCCCGGCTGCCCGGAGCTGATTTGCCCTGGGCCAGGAGGTCGAGTTCCACGACGAGCCAGGCGGGAGGCTCGGGGAGTCGTTCCAGGGAGCAGTCGAGTTCCATCCCCGGCGCCCACCGGCAGGCGCCGCCGCCGACCCGTGACGGCGCGGCGACGATGTAGCCGCCATAGGCGCGGGTGTCGACCTTGAGGGCGAGCC
>JAYSSW010000366.1:0-1936 GCA_043720335.1 Planctomycetia bacterium | reverse complement strand
CCAGGCGCGCCCCTAGAATACAGGCGACCGCTGCAAGCCGCAGATTCGATCCCCACGGAACGGCAGGAATCGGCCCGTATGCTGCGCGAACTCTCCGTCCAGAACCTCGCCCTCATCGAGGACGTCCGCGTCGAACTGGAGCCTGGCTTCTGCGCCTGGACCGGCGAGACCGGCGCCGGCAAGACGCTCCTGCTCGCCGCCCTCGGCCTGCTGCTCGGCGAGCGCGGATCCGCCGAGTTGGTCCGCGCCGATTCGCCGGAGCTGCGCATCGCCGGCCGCTTCGAGCTGGGCAAGCCGTCGCTGCGCCGCGCGGTCGAAGCGATCCTGCAAGGCCCGCTCGACGACGATCAGCTGCTGCTGGTGCGCCGCCTCAACCCCGCAGGCCGCAGCACCGCCTACGTCAACGACCAACCCGTCACGCTCGCCACGCTCAAGCAGCTCGGCGAGGTTCTCGTCGACATCCACGGCCAGCGCGAAAGCCATTCGCTGCTCCAGCCCGCCTACCAGCTCCAGCAGCTCGACGCCTACGGCGACCTCGACGCCGCCCGCACCAAGTATCACCAGCAAGCCGAGCGCGTCCGCGACCTGCGCAAGCGCCGCCAACTTCTCGAAGACGACCGGCAGAAACGGCTGCGCGAGCTGGCCCTGGTCCGCTTCGAGAAGGAAGAGCTGGACCAGGCCGACCTGCAACTCGGCGAGATCGCCGAATTGTCGAGAGAGAGAGAGAAACTGATGCACGCCCAGGCTGTCCAGGACTTCGCCATCACCACCTGCGACACCCTCTACGACCAGGACGGCGCCTTCTTCGAAGCCCTGGGCAAGCTGCAGCGCGAGGCGGTCCACTGGGCGAAGCTCGACGCCACCTTGAACGACGTGTCGCTGCGCCTCGACGCCCTGGCGTCGCAGACGCAGGAGATCGTTCGCGACCTGCGCCCCTGGGCAGACAAGTCGCAGGCCGACCCCGCGCGGATGGAGGAGATCGAAACACGCTTGCAGCTTCTCCGCCGCCTCGAAACGAAGCATGGCAAGACGACCGAACTACTTCTCGAATACCGCCTGACGCTCGACGCGCAGGAAAAAGAGCTGGCGGGGCAGGAGGAGGACCGGGCCACCATCGAAGCGCAGCTCCACGACGAATGGAAGACGCTCAAGGGCGTCGGTGTTGAACTAAGCAAGCAGCGGCAGAAGATCGCCAAGCGGTTCGCCAGCGAAGTGGAGAAGCACCTCGTCGAACTCGGCATGCCCGACGCGAAGCTCAGCGCGTCGCTCGAAGCGATCCCGATGGGCGACGATCCGCTGTCGGGAGATGTCCCCAGCGACGGCTTCGAGCAGCTCGAACTGATGCTGGCCGCCAACCAGGGCGAACCCGCGCGGCCGCTGCGCAAGGTCGCCAGCGGCGGCGAGATGTCGCGCACGATGCTGGCCCTGAAGACCGTCCTGGCAGGCCACGACGAGATCGGCACGCTCATCTTCGACGAGATCGACGCCAACGTCGGCGGCCGCCTGGGCGACGTTTTGGGCGCCAAGCTCGCCGCCCTGGGCCGCACGCACCAGGTCGTCTGCGTGACCCATCTGCCGCAGGTCGCCTGCTTCGCGAAGCACCAGTGGACCATCCGCAAGCAGCGCAAAGGCAAGCGCACCGCGACCACCATCGACCTGCTCGACGACAAGGCCCGCCTCGACGAGCTCGCCAGCATGCTGCGCGGCGCCTCGCAGAGCGAGACCACCCGCAAGGAAGCCGAAGCGATGCTCGCATCGGCTCGGAAGACGTGGGGTTGAGGGAAGGCGTTGTCAACAGCCGACGGATCGAAAGAACATGCGGCGACCGGGAGGGCGAGGCTCCTGCCGAGCCGTGAAGCGCGCAGTGATTTGTCGTTGCAACCTCGGCGATACGACACATCCACCGCAGGTTTGTGGCTCGGCAGGAGCCTCGCCC
>JAYSSW010000365.1:0-4273 GCA_043720335.1 Planctomycetia bacterium | reverse complement strand
CTGTTTTTGCTTGTAATCCCCGCCTTTCGAGGTAAGTGATGACCGCGCCGCACAACGAGCACAACGCTCGCGGCGAGCCATCACCACCTCGGACCGACCATGCTCTTCCACGCCCCCTGGACGCCCGACCCCACCCGCGTTCTCACCCGCCGCGAACTTGCCCTCGTCCTCGCTGATGCACGCCGCAAGGCACGGCGGAGCGCCAATGGACGCCGCAACCTGGCCATCCTCCGCCTCGCCTGCTGCTGCGGGCTGCGCGTTTCCGAGATCGCCCAGTTGCAGATGGGCGACCTGGTGATTGAAGGGCCAAGGCCGCACCTACGTCTGCGCTCCGCGACCACCAAGGGCAAGCGAGGCCGCGTGGTGCCACTCTGGTGGGACGCGGGCACCCTCGCCGATCTGCGTGCCTGGGTCGCTGAGCGGCAGCAGATGGGAGCAAGTGGAAAGGACTTCGCGATCTGCTCGGTGCAGGCCCATTGTCGCGGCGAGGGATTGCAGCGCCACGCCATTCGGCGGCGCTTCCTGTCCGCGTGCAAGGTGCTGGGCACCGCCCGGCTCAAGACGCTGACCATCCACCACGGCCGCCACACTTTCATCAGCCACGCGCTCGCTGGCGGAAGGACACTGGCCGAGGTGCGTGCCGCCGCCGGGCACGCCAACGTCGCCATGACCAGCGTTTACTTGCACGTCGTCATCGACGACGACTTGGAGCAGATCGGCAACCTTTTTGGTTGAACGAATCGACGATCCGGTTGGGGCAGATGGAAGGAGAACCGGCGATTCAAAACTGCTCCATAGTTACGGCTGCGTCCCTAGAAAACGGGAGCAAATGGTAGCAGGTGGGAGTAAATGGAAGGAAATTCGGCAAAAGCGCGCCTGCTGCCGATGCTACGGCTGCGTCTCTAGAAAACGGGGCAGATGGTAGCAGGTGGGAGTAAGCCGTCCAGCATTTCACCAAAGAAACGGATACGGAAAGCGTCGCTGAATCACGCGTCGATCCAGAACGTTTCCCGCTCGTTTCACCATCGCGCGTTTCCGGCACGCACGCGGCTAACGCGGCGACTTTTACGGAGGTCGCGCCACGGGGTCGCGCAGGCCGTTTCCGTCCGGCGCAGTTCATTCGGGGGCGGGGCGCTGCTGGCATTCCGCGAGCAGGGCGAGGGCTTCGCGGTCGTCGGGGGCGAGCTGCAGCAGGCCGGTCAGCCAGCGGACCGCTTCGCGCGGCTGGCCGTTGCGCAGGCAGAGCTGCGCCGCCTCACGACGTTCCTTCACCAACTCGGGATGGAGGCCGATCTCCCGGCCCAACGCGCGTAGGCGCTCCAGGTCGCTCCGGGTCGCCTGGTGCTTGCGGAGAAGCTGGACGGACTCGTCGAGCTGCCCCAGGTGCCTCAGGCTCGTGGCGAGCAGGTGCATGACGTGGAGGTCGTGCGGGTCGAGCGAGGCCGCACGGCGCAGATGCGCGACGGCGTCAGCGTGGCGCTGGTCGGCGGCGGCCAGGCTTCCCTTCGCCAGCCAGACCGCGACCTGGTCGGGGTGCGACTCGGCGAGAGAGCCGAGGATGTGGCCGGCCGCTTCCAGCTGGCCGAGCTGCAACCGGCAGCGCGCCAGGCCGAGCAGGCCGGCGAACGGCTCGCGATGCTGCTTCACGAGAAGCTCGAAATGCTCGCACGCCGAGGCGGCGTCGAGCTGCGCGAGCTGGCATTCGGCGAGGCGCAGCCTGGGGGCGGCGTAGGCGGGGCGCAGCGCGACCGCTCTCTCGTAGTCCTTCGCGGCGGCGCCCAGGTGTCCGAACCCTTCCAGCAGCAGGCCGTGCAGATGGTGGGCGGGGGCGTGGCCAGGCTGCTTCGCCCGCCACTGCTCGGCGAGATGGACGCCCTCCGCCAGCCGGTAGTTCCGCAGCCGCCCCAGGCAGACCGCTTCCAGGGCGTCGTTGCCCCGCTCGGGAAACCGCCCGACCGCGTCGAGAAGGCGCTGCTCCTCATCGGGCCGCATCGCCCCTTGCTGCGCCGCCAGGCACAGATCCTCCCACGAGACCTCCTGCTGCTGGCTGGCGAACGGCCTCAGCTTCTCCAGGACGGCGGCCGCCTCGTCGAGCCGGCCGAGTCGGCGAAGCACGCGGGCCTGGGCGAGCAGCACCTGCGGGTCGTCGCGGAGGATGCGCTCGCAGTGCGCGAGATGGTCGGCGGCGGCGTCGAAGTCGAGCGACTCGGTCTCGTCCTGCGCGAGGCGGAGCAGACGGCAGCCCCAGGCGTAGCGCCCTCCGAGATAGCTCCCCGCCGCGAGGAGCAGCACAAGCAAGCCGAGCCAGAGGAGGCGGGTGCGGGACATGGTTCCGCCCAGGTCGTGGGCCGGGGAGATTCGCGGGGGGGACGCCTACTTCAAGTCGAAGTCCTTGGTGTGGGCCCCGCCGGCTACGTCGTGGGACAGGCCGGACTTCTGCAGGTCGGCGTAGTGCTCTGGGATCGGCAGGCGTTTGGCGCTCTGCATGGCTTCGAAATCCTTGGGGGGGATCATCAAGCCTTTCGGGGGTGCCTTGGGGCCGCCGGCCATGGCGGTGCCATAGGTCTCGACGGTGATCTTGGCGTGGCCGACGAGCATGCCCTTGATCTCGTAGCGGCCATTGAGGATCTGGCTGCTGTAGCTTTCCATGCGGCCGTCCTGGCACTGGAAGGTGATGCGTCCCATGGGGATCTTCTCCCCCTTGTAGGAGACGTCGCCGGCGAGGTCCCCCTTGGCGGGGCCGCCGCAGCCGAGCGGCGCGAGGCAGAGGATTCCGAAAGCGGCGCAGCGGAGGAGGAAGTTGGGGAGCATGGCTTCGCGGGGTGAGAGGGAGAGAGGCAGGCCGGCGGCGGGGAGAGGTCGCCGCCGGCGTTCGTGGAAACGACTACTGCCAGTCGGAGCCGAGGACCTCGCCCTGGTTGGGGGTGAGGGCGGCCCACCAGGTGGCGGCGCTGACGCCGGAGGTGACGGTGCGGACGCTGCCGTCGCCGAGGGCGACGTTCATGGAGCCAGAATGGTTGCTTTGGGAGCGGGTCGGATCGCAAGCGCCGCCGGGGACGGGGGTGAGCTGGAAGAGGGAGGCAGCGCCGACCTTGCCGGGCCCGGACCAGTTGTACTGGGAGGTGTAGCCGACGGTGCCGGCGCGGTTGCCATAGGCGAAGATGTTCATGTAGCCGGTTTCCCAGGAGCCGTGCCCCCAGAGGCTGGCGCAGCAGCCGCAGCTGCGGGAGTAGCGTTCGGCGAACACGACGGTGTTGGAGGTGCCGTCGCGGAAGAGGGCGGTGATGGAGGAAGCGCCGTTCATGTTGCCCGAGCCGCCGGCGGTGTCGCCGGCTTCGGGGCGCCCGAAGACCTGGTAGTTGGAGGCGTAGGAGGTGGTTCCCCAGGGGTTGCCCGGATCAAGGATGCCGCTCTGCGCGGTCTGGTCGGAAGGACAGGTGAAGAGGGGCAGGATGGGCGTGACGTGAGCGCCGGCGAAGACGTTGGTGCCGTTCGCCCCGGGGCCGTTGTAGACGGCGGTCTGCTCGACGAAGGGGAGCAGGAAGAAGAAGACGGTGCCCCTGCGAGGGCTGTCCATGTAGCAGGGGGGGAGCTTTTTGAAGGTGTCGTTGTGCCCGTGGGTCGCCAGGCCGAGCTGCTTGAGGTTGTTGACGCACTGCGTGCGAGCGGCCGCCTCGCGCACCTTCTGCACGGCAGGGACGAGCAAGGCGATCAGGATCGCGATGATGGCGATGACCACCAGCAGTTCGATCAAGGTGAATCCGACCATTCGTCGCAAACGCTGCACGAGGAACATGACAGGCTCCTGCAGGAAGGATGGAGAGAAGTCCGATGCGAGCCTTTGGGAATGGGCGGGAGGAATCGCAGGCTCTCACAAGACGTATTTGGATTCAACCACAATTGCATTCCCATTTCAAGTTTTCGAGAAAAAAGGGTGCGGCAATAAATCCTGGCGTTGTTAAGCGGCGGGCGGAGGGTTTGCCAGTAGTTCGTCCATAGGCCGCTTGGCGACAGCGCCTCCAGGGCCATCAGCGCCTCGGCGTTCGCGACCTCCCAGCGCATGCCCTATAGTGGACCCCGGAAATAGGACCGCCAGCTAAGCTAGTGCCCTGTCCAGACTGAATTTTCGGGTCGAACAGCCTCAAATTGTTGCATTAGGCCGAAAACTGTGTCTTTTGAGCCCGAAAATTCAGTCTGGACAGGGCACTAGTGCCATGTCCAGGCTGAATTTTCGGGTTGCTAAGCCCGTTCGTTTCTGGGAATCTCCACGTCA
>JAYSSW010000364.1:0-4274 GCA_043720335.1 Planctomycetia bacterium | reverse complement strand
GCTGGAAGGCCAGTTCGACGGCTTCAGCCTGACCGGGCCGTTCTTCAACGTGCAAAGCGCGACGCTCGACATGCACATCCGCTGGGCCAGCCTCGGCGCCGTCTTCGCCGTCGTGAAGCCCAGCCACCAGACCGGCATCAGCACGCTCAGCTACCAGTTCTACGACAAGGACGGCCACTCCGCGTTCAAGGTGTTCCTCACCATCGGCAACCACGCCGCGCCGCCGAGCCTGCAGAAGCGCTTCGAGGAGCTGCGCGCGAAGCACCGCCTGGCGTGAGTCGCCGATCCTCAACCGACCTTGGTGCGGTCGAAGCCGACGGGTAGAATGAAGGTGGTTGTGGCGGGAATGCCGAGCAAACGGGAGCCGATGGCCGATCACCGTTCGAGGCACGACGATGGCGACATCCCCGTACCGTCTGCATCCCCGCATCGAGCAGTTTTTCGAGATGTTCGTCAACCGCCCCTTCGAGGAGATCGAGCCTTCCAACGCCTGGGTCCAACACGTGATGGGAAGGAGCTGGAGCCACCGGTCCACGATCCTGGACCGGGGACGGGCCGACTTCGCCGCGAGCGTCAGCCCGTTGACGCCGGACGAGATGTCGCTTCTCTACTGCCACCACTACATGCAGATGCACACGGCCAGCGGGTACCATGTCTTCCAACTCGCCGTCAAGAGGCATCGCCTCGCCTTCCCGAGCAACCTTGTGTTCGTGGACCTCGGGTGCGGTCCGTTGACATCGGGGATTTCGCTCGCTTGGCACCACATGGCGGAGCATCCCAACGAGGATCATGGCCCGCTGCTGCACTACGTCGGCATCGACCGCGCCCCGGCCATGCTCGCCAGGGCGAGAATCGCAGCGGGAACGTGCGGGCTGTTCCACCGGGACTCGACGTTCGACTTCGCGCTGCCCCAGCAGTCGTACGAGGTGGTGCCGAGGCTGCTGAACCTCCGCCGATCAACAGGAGGCCGCGAACTGGTGGTGGTCCTCAACTGCTCCTACTTCTTCGCGAGTCGGCTTCTGGACCTGGAGCGGTTGGTCGCCTTCGTCAAACGGCTGCTGAACGACCATCTCGCGCACGACAAGGCCTGCATGATGTTCCAGAACGCCGACAAGGACGAGCTGAACCTCCGCTGGGAGCAGTTCAAGCGGGAAGTCAAGGAGCTGCACTCGCTGGGTTGCACGCGTGAAACGATCCAGTACCACAACACGATCGACCGGACGTGGAGCAGTCCCAGCCGTGTCCGGATGCGCTATGAGCTGCTGCTGAACCGCAAATGGAAGGCGTCCGCAGAGGTGAACCGTTCGAAGGGAACGACATGGATTCCATGACTCAACAGCCAGAATTGTTCGGCGACGATTTCGAGGCTGGCCCCGCCCGTGTCGAAACGGCGCCCGACTGGTCCGTCATCGACGGGCTGCGCCACATCGCGAACTTTCTCGACCAGGCGACGCACGACGAGCTGCTGCGCGTGGTCGATACGCATCCGTGGAAGGACGACCTGAAGCGGCGCGTGCAGCACTACGGCTACAGGTACGACTACAAGGCGAGACACGTCGACTACTCGATGCTCATCGGGGCGCTGCCGGCCTGGGCGGCGGAACTCGCCGAACGGCTGCACCGGGATGATCTGGCGCCGCAACTTCCGGACCAGCTCATCGTGAACGAGTACGAGCCGGGCCAGGGGATCTCGAACCACATCGACTGCGAGCCATGCTTCACCGAGACGATCATTTCGATCAGTCTCGGCTCGACGTGCGTGATGAACTTCACAAACGTCGCGACCAAGAAGGTGATCCCTGTCTTTTTGGAGCCGCGCAGCCTGGTGCTGCTGCAGGGAGAATCGCGCTACAAGTGGCAGCACGGCATTCCGGGCCGGCTGAAGGACAAACAGATCCACCGGAAGCGGCGCGTGTCGCTGACGTTCCGCAAAGTCGTGCTGGGTTGAATCCGCGTGGAAAGCGAAAGGCTTGTGCGTCTTTGCACAAGCCTGGAGTGGAGCCGAAGGGGATCGAACCCTCAACCTCAGCATTGCGAACGCTGCGCTCTCCCAATTGAGCTACGGCCCCAGGAACTTGAATTCTACGTCTGCATCGAACCGCGTCAACCCCCGGATTCTTGCATGCCGTGTTCGTGGCCGACGGCGCGCCACGTCCCTGCGTGCGCGAAACCGCGAGCGGGGAAATCGAACTTCTCCCCGTTTGGCATCGCGGTACAATGCCTGCGTCCTTGTGTCGAACGCCACGTTGAGGAACCTGGCCATGTCGCGACTATTTCCCTCGCTTGCGGTCCTGCTCCTGGTGAACTTCTCCTTGATGGCACAGAACACGAAGCCGAAGTATCCCCCCTCCAAAACCGACAACGTGGTGGAGGTGCTGCACGGCATCAAGATCGTCGATCCCTACCGCTGGCTCGAGGACGGCAGCAGTGCCGAGACCAAAGCGTGGGTCGAGCAGCAGAACAAGCTCACCCAGGAAACGCTCGGCGCCTTCCCCGGCCGCGCCCGCGTGCGCGAGCGGCTCGGCCAACTGCTGGAGACCGGCAGCCTCGGCACCCCTTCCCCGGCCCTCGGACGCTACTTCTTCACCAAACGCGAAGGGACGCAGAACCAGCCGGTCCTCTACATTCGTGAAAGCGTCGACGGCAAGGAACGCGTGCTGCTCGACGTGAACGAACTCGCCAAGGACGGCACCATCGCCCTCGACTGGTGGTTCCCCAGCCACGACGGCAAGCTGCTCGCCTACGGCATCTCCAAGGACGGCAGCGAATTCTCCGTCCTGCACGTCCGCGACACCGACACCGGCAAGGACCTGCCCGACGTGATCGAACGGACCCGCGCCTGCTCGCTGGCCTGGACGCCCGACAATAAGGCGTTCTACTACACCCGCTACCCCGCAGTCGGCGCCGTCGCCAAAGGGAAGGAAAACTACAACCGCCACGTCTTCCTGCACAAGCTCGGCACGAATCCGAGCGACGACCCGAAGCGGTTCGGCGAAGGCCGCAACCCGGAGGACTGGCCGAGCGTCGCCCTGTCGCCCGACGGCCGCTGGCTGACCGTCACCGCCAACCAGGGCTGGGCCAAGGCGGAGGTCTACGCCCGCGACCTGAAAGACCCTCGGGGCTTTTTCATCCCCATCGCGGAAGGCATTCCAGCGCTGTTCAGCGTCATGCCGCTCAACGATCGGCTCTACATCAAGACCAACCTCGACGCCCCGCGCTACCGCCTCTTCTCGTTCAACCCGGCCAAGCTCGCGCCGACCGAATGGAAGCACCGCGCGAAGTGGGACGAAGTGATCCCGCAGGCCAAGGACAAGCTCGAAGCGGTCGCGTACATCGGCGGCAAGCTGGTCGCCGAGTCGATGAAGGACGCCACCAGCCAACTCCGCGTCCATTCCGCAGACGGCAAGCTCGAGCGCGAGATCGCCATGCCCGCGCTCGGCACGCTCGGCGGCCTGACCGGCGAATGGGATCGCGACGAGATGTTCTACAGCTTCCAGTCGTTCACCATCGCCCCCAGCATCTACCGCGTCGATCTCAAGACGAAGCATCAATCACTCTGGGGCCGCGTGAAGACCGAGATCGACCCGGAGCAGTACGTTGTCGAGCAGGTGAAGTACAAGTCGAAGGACGGCACGACGATTCCGATGTTCCTCACCTACAAGAAGGGGACGCAGCGCGACGGCAAGACTCCGACGTTGCTGTACGGCTACGGCGGGTTCAACATCAGTCTGACGCCGACCTTCGCCGCTGGGCGCTTCCTGTTCCTGGAGAAAGGCGGCGTCTTCGCGGTCGCCAACCTGCGCGGCGGCGGCGAGTACGGCGAGGATTGGCACCGCGCCGGCATGCTGGAGAAGAAGCAGAACACGTTCGACGACTTCATCGCCGCCGGCAAATGGCTGATCGCCAACAAGGTCACCGACCGCGACCATCTCGCGATCCAGGGAGGATCGAACGGCGGGCTGCTCATGGGGGCGGTGACGACGCAGCGGCCCGATCTGTTCAAGGCGGTCGTCTGCCAGGTGCCGCTGCTCGACATGATCCGCTACCACCGCTTCCTGATCGCCCGGCTGTGGATCCCGGAGTACGGCAACGCCGAGAACGCCGACGACTACAAGTGGATCGCGGCATATTCGCCGTACCAGAACGTGAAAGCGGGGACGAGCTACCCCGCGATGCTCATCACGACCGCCGCCGCCGACAGCCGGGTCGACCCGCTGCACGCGCGGAAGATGGCCGCCCGCTTGCAAAGCGCGAGCGTGGGCGCCGCCCCGATC
>JAYSSW010000363.1:0-4276 GCA_043720335.1 Planctomycetia bacterium | reverse complement strand
GACGAACTTGGCGACCTTCCACGCGAACAACAGGTCGGCCATCTGCTCGCTGCTTGGAGCGAGCTTGGTCACCACGCGCAGTTCGGCCGGCGACACGTTCTTGGCGTCCTGGCTCTGCATCAGGATGCCGCCGCCGACGCGTTTGAGGTCGAACGCATTGATCGCCGGCGCCAGCGGCACTTCAAGCAGGCGCACGTTCTGCTTGGCGGCGAACACCGCGCGCGCTTCTTCGGTGATGGCCGGCGCGATGATCAATTCGACAAACTGCTTGGCAACCAGTGCCGCTGCGGCGCCGTCGAGCGGCCGGTTGAAAGCGATGATGCCGCCGAAGGCCGAAGTGGGGTCGGTCTTCAAGGCCAGCGAATAGTAACGCACGGGCCAAATCCTCGATCTCGTCGCCGCTCTTCAGGTCGATGCGGTGGTTGAAGTCCCCCTGCGCGACCCGGGCGACGTTCTGTTCGAGGTAGCGGATCGGCCGGGCGACGCCGACGTAGAAGAAGCGCAGCAGCCCCGCCATGATGAGCACGGCGCCGATGCTGGAGGCGACGAGGATGGTGACGCTGGTGCGCTGCTCGCTGACGGAGACGTTGATGCGGTCGCGCAGCTCGCCGTTGATGATGCCGACGAGGTCGGAGGAGCTGAGAACGAGCCGGTCGATGGCCTTGCGAATAGGATGGGTTTCCTGGAGCGGATCGAGGACGAGGGGCAGGTCGGGCCGGCCGATCTGCGGAGCGCCCCGCTTGCCCAGTTCGACCTGGAGCGAATCGAAGCCCTTGCCGATGGCGTCGATCTGGTGCTTCTCGCGTCGGCCGTTGTCCGGGTCGCGGCCCCGGTCGACCGTCTCCTTGAGCTTGTCATGGTACTGCACGAGCGCCTTGCGGGCGCCCTGCAAACGCTGGTGGATCGCGACGACCGGCTCGACGCTCGGCTCGCCGCGCAGCGCCAGCGACTGGATCGTTTCCTTCAGGTTCTCCGCCTCCTTCAGCTCCTCCAGCTTGCTGTCGAAGGTGCGCATGGTGAGGCGGAAGGAGGACAGCCCCTTGAGCGTGCCGACCAGCAGAAGGGCCATGATCGCGACGACGAGGCCCATGCCGAGCAGCAGCTTGTGGCGGATGCGCCATTGGTAGGCCACGCCCCGACCTCCTTGTCCGCGGCCTGTGCGGGCCGGCACCTGGGTGACGGTCGCCGCACGTTGGCGAAGCGCCCCCGCGCTTCGCCTCTCTCGTTCCTGCGTTCGATGGGGCATCTATAGCAGATGAATCGCGCGCTTTGGAGAGCAGTTTCGCGGCCACGACCCGCACCGACAAGCTGGGCGAACCGCGAAGGCCCGCAAGGCGGAAACGCGACGCAGCCGGTGGCCGCGATCCCCCATACAGCCCCCGCCTTGCCAGGACGAAACGAGTTGCCTACTCCTTCCGATTCTTGCTCAGCGCCGATTGGCAGTACGGCAGCAGCCCCAGGTCCGACAGCTCTTCGCGCAGCGAGTCGTCGTCGGGCGACACCAGCGAACGACGCACCTCCGCGATCAGCAGGTCGGCGAACTTCTCGCGTGCCCGGTGCAGGATCTGCCGCACCCCGCCGTCGGTCAGCAGCCTCCCCAGCGGCTCCTTCAGCGCCTCTGCCATCTTGCCCGACGACATTTCCGGGTGCTTCGACCGGAAGCGCAGTACCATGTGGTACGGCTGCTTGCTCCCCTTCTCCTCGTCCGCAAGCCCCGCCCAGGTCCGCTGCAGAATCTCCTCGCGCCAGCGGTCGAGGAACTCGCGGTCCGACGGCGCTGTTTCGTCACCGGCCGGCGACACGATCGCGCTTTCCGCCTCCAGCCCGGTCGGCAGGCGACGTTGTTTGGCGCGGTGGTCGTGGATCAGGTTCGACAGCGCCCGCTTCACGAAGTCGCGGAAGCGGCCCCGGTCCGGGTCGGCGTTGCGGAACGCCCCTCGCACGAACTTCAGCGCGAACTCCTGGAACACCTCGTCGGCCGCGTTCGAGTCGCGCAGGATCCCCAACAAATAACGGTAGATCGCGCCGCTGTAGCGCTGCAGCAGCGCTTCCTGCGCCTGCGCCACCCCTTCCTCCGCTGGCTGGTGGGCGCCGCGCACCAGCGTCCACACCGTCTCGATGCGGCTGATGCGGCTCTGGAATTCGTCGGCAGGCATGCTCCACCTCGTTGCGTTCCGCTCGTTTAACCGTACAAGTCTGTCGCTCCCCGCTGTGAATTGCAACCTTCCTTTCGCGAACTTGTCACACCCCGTCGCGGCGCCGGTATGGGCTGGTGAAGACGCAAACACCTCCCACGCACGTCATCGACCCCTCTGAAGGAGCCTCCCATGAGCCGCATCGTCCGTTTCCGCAAGCAACTGCTGGTCCTCGCCTTCGTGCTGCTGGTCCCGTCGGCGAGCTTCGCGATCGAGAAACCGAACCTGTACCTCGTCAGCGTCGGCGCGTCGAAGTACCAGCACCGGAACTACGAGCAAGGGGTCGCCTTCTCCGCGAAGGACGCCCGCAACGTCGTCGAGATGTTCCGCGCCCAGCAGGGCAAACGCTACCACCGCGTCGAAGCGAAACTGCTGCTCGACGAGAACGCGACGCTGGCGAATCTCCGCGCCGCGATGGATTGGCTGCAGGAGAAGGCGACCGCCGACGCGCAGGTCGTCGTCTACCTGTCCGGTCACGGCGGCCCCAACATGCTCGGCGGCTACACCTACCTTCTGCATGACAGTCAACCCCTCCTCGCCAGCAGCCGCATGCAGGGAACTTGGCTGCGCGACCGCCTGCAGAAGATCGCCGGCACGCGGCTGCTGCTGCTCGACACCTGCCACGCCGGCGGGTTCGGCTTCGCCGGCGCCGACTTCGCCGCCCTCGCCAGCTGCGGCTCCAAGGAGCAGAGCAGCGAGATCAGCGCCATCCAGAACGGCTTCTTCACCCGCTGCCTGCTCGACGGCCTCGCCGGCTCCGCCGACCACAACGCCGACGGCAGCGTCAGCTTCGCCGAGCTGGAATCGCACCTGCGCCGCAACCTGCCGAACATCACCGCCAGCAAGCAGCACCTGACCGCCCACCGGCCGGCGACGTTCGCCGCCGACCTGCCGCTGGCACGCGTCTTCTTCGAGGCCCCGTTCACGAAGACCGGCCCGGCTCGGGTGAAGTAGAGCGATACATGCCCCAGGATGAGCGAAGCGATTCCTGGGGGTGAGTCGTCGCGCGGTTCGACCCCCACCAATCGCGTTGCTCATGGTGGGGCTTGGCTGTTCAATCTGTTCCGGCAACACCCCACGCCAAGCCGTGGGGTGTTGTCGTTTCCCCGCCGCCGAAAAAAAATCTCCGCGATTCCCGTCACACCCTTTCGGCTCGCCGGTATTCGCTCGTGTGGTGGATGAAACCACGAAACATCTCGATGAACCATCCCTGTCAAGGAGTCCTCCGATGAAACATCTCTGCACCGCGGTCCTGGTCGCCGTCCTCGCCCTGGCCGCCAACCACGCCCAGGCCCAGGCTCAGTCGCCCAGCCTCGCCGGCACCAAGTGGGCCGGCACCGAGAACCTCGCCGGGTTCGGCAAGCTGGCCTTCCACCTCCACGACGGCGGCAAGGCCGTCATGATCGACGCCCAGGAAACCTCCCACGGCAACTGGGCCGCCCAGCCCAACAGCCAGGTCGTCCTCAGCTTCTACAACGGCCAGACCAAGTACGTCGGCCTCGTCAACGGCAACGAGATGAAAGGCTCGGCCACCAACGGCAAGACCACCTGGGACTGGCAGGTCGTCAACTCCGCTCCCGCCGTCGCAATCGCTCCGGTCGCACCGGTCGCTCCCGCCCCGAAAATTGGCGGCGCCGGACCCGCTGCTCCCGCCGCCAACGCCAAGCTGACGCCGCAGAACCTGCCCGACCTGCTCAAGAAGCACGGCTTCCAGTTCAAGGTCGAGACGCCCGAGATCGGCGCCCCCTACTGCGTCCTGCATGTCAACGACAAGGACAGCGGCTGGAACTTCATCATCGAAGCCTCCGTCGACGCCCGCGGCACCATGTGGCTGCTCATGCGGCTCGACCAGGCCACCAACCTGAAGGCCGCCAAGTTGACGCAACTTCTGGAGGCGAACAACGTGCTGGCCCCCTGCTTCTTCATCTACCGGGCCGAGGACACGCGGATCTGCCTGAAGCTCGAATGCCTGCCCAACAACCTGTCCAACGACCTGCTGAACCTGATGCGGGTCACGCGGGAAAGCCAGTCCATCTGGCAGATCGAGAAGATGGAAACGCCTTGAGCGAATGACATGCGAT
>JAYSSW010000362.1:0-4278 GCA_043720335.1 Planctomycetia bacterium | reverse complement strand
AAATCTCGAAAGCCAGCAAACACTACGGCGACCAGGTCCTGCTCGACAACGCCGACGCCACCATCAGCGACAACGTGAAGGTCGGCTTCATCGGCCGCAACGGCGCCGGCAAGAGCACCCTGCTCCGCATCCTCCTCGGCGAGGAGGAACTCGACCGCGGCGAAGTCATCCGCCACCCGTCGCTGCGGCTCGGCTACCTCCGCCAGCACGACCCCTTCCTCCCCGACGAGTCGGCACTCGACTACCTCATGCGCGACAGCGGACAGCCCAGCTGGAAGTGCGGCGAGGTCGCCGGCCAGTTCGAGCTGAAAGGCTCCTACCTCGACGGACCCATCGCCAAGCTCTCCGGCGGCTGGCAGACCCGCGTCAAGCTCGCCGCCCTGCTGCTCCACGAACCGAACCTGCTGCTGCTCGACGAACCGACCAACTTCCTCGACCTGCGCACGCAGATCCTCCTCGAACACTTCCTCAGAAGCCACCGCTCCGCCTGCCTGATCGTCTCGCACGACCGCGCCTTCCTCGGCGCCACCTGCGACCACACCCTCGACCTGTCGCGCGGCAAGCTGACCAATTATCCGGGCAAAATCGACGCCTATCTCCAGTTCGAGGCGGAAAAACGCGTGCACGACGAGCGCTCCAACGAGGCGATCCAAGCCAAGATGCGCCACCTCTCGGAGTTCATCGCCCGCAACAAGGCCCGCGCCGCCACCGCCACGCTGGCCCAGTCGAAGGCCAAGCAGCTCGAACGCCTGAAGCTGGCCGAGGTCGGCACCGACGAGCCGACCGCACGCATCCGCGCCCCGCGCATCCGCCCGCGCAAGGGGTCCGCCCTACGCTGCAAAGGACTCGCCATCGGCTACCCCGATCGGCAGATCGCCTCCGAGATCGAACTCGAGATCGAGCACGGCTCGCGGGCGGCGGTCGTCGGCGACAACGGCCAGGGCAAGACCACCTTCCTCCGCACCGTCGTCGATTCCCTCAAGCCCCTCGCTGGCGAGATCCGCTGGGGCTTCGGCTGCCAGATCGGCGTCTACGCCCAGCACGTCTACACCACGCTCCCCCCCACCCAGACCGTGCAGGAATACCTCCGCTCCCAGGCCGCCGTCGGCAAGAAGGACCAGGAGATCCTCGAGGTCGCCGGCTCGTTCCTCTTCAAAGGCGGCCACGTCCGCAAGCCGATCTCGGTCCTGTCCGGCGGCGAGCGCGCCCGGCTCTGCCTGGCCGGCCTGCTCCTCAGCGAGCACAACATCCTCATCCTCGACGAGCCGGGCAACCATCTCGACGTCGACACCGTGGAGGCCTTGGCCGAGGCGCTACAGGAGTACGAAGGCACGGTGATCTTCACGAGCCACGACCGGCACTTCACGAAGCGGGTGGCGACCTGCATCGTGGAGGTGCGCGAGGGCCGGGTGACGAACTACAACGGCCAGTACGACGCCTACGTCTACAAGGTGAACCAGGAGATCGAGGCCGGCGAGCGCGAGCTGGCCAGCGTCCGCGTGAAGCTGCCGCCGGAGGTGGCGAAGGCGTCGAAGGGGGCCGCCTCAAGGGCCGCGTCGCGCAGCGAGAAGGAAGCGAAGAAGGAGATCAAGTCGGTGGAGCGGGCGATCGCGCAGCTCGACGAGCAGAAGAAGACGCTGAACGCCCAGTCGATGGCGACGACCGACGCCAAGGAAGCGCTGCGCCTGCACCACGAACTGGCCGCCATCGCCAAGCAGTTGTCGGAGTCCGAGGAGCGCTGGTGCGAGCTGCAGGAGGAGATCGAAGGATTGGGATGAGTCGGACGAATTTGGCGGCCAGTCGCGGCAGGATCTGGACCAGGCTGCTGGTGAGCTGGTCCTTGGCGGTGTTGACGAGGCTGTTCAGCATCGTCGTCCAGTTGAAGTTGCCGAGCAGGTCGCTGAACTGGCTGCCGAGGCGGTTGGGCAGGTCGGCGAGGAAGTCGTACATCGCCGAGGGGTTGAGCTGGTAGGCGTCGAGGTTGCCGACGAGGCCGGCGACCTGCTCGATGGCGGCGTAGTTGCCGGCGCCGATCTCGGCGCGGATCACGTCCTTGAGGTGGTCCCAGGCCAGGCCGGAGTAGGCGCAATCATCTGCTCCTGCAAGCCGCCGAGGCATGTGGCATTACAAATGCACGTAGTTTTTTAGTTTTAGAAGATCGCGCGATCGATCGAGGTCGAAGACTGGCTCTGGAGGTGCAGATTCTCCCTTCGCCTTTGCGAAGATCGTCTGGATCTCCCACAGATTCAAAATGGACTTGCGTGATCGTTTCAAATGAGCTGGCAAATTCCAAATAGACGCGACGATTTCCTCGCTCGAATTCTTCATCGACTCGTGCAAAAAACGTAGTAGCGGATCAATCGACAACTCGGCGAAATCGGCTGCGTTTTCACGCGGATGGAAAATCGCGACATGAGGCCAACCTGGCAAGCGGAGATCGTCGGCTTTGCAATTGATGAATCCACACAGGTCGAGCTTTGCATTCGTGAAGTCGCAGTTTCGCAAGCCTCCTCTTCCAGGACAAAAGCTACAGTCGTTTCCAAAATAGTGGTCGAAGTATGATCCTCTGAATACGCACGAATCGTAATAACATCCATTCCAGTTTCTCTTGCACTTTCCATTCACTTTAATTGTTGAATCAGTGAAAGTCGAACATGAAATTGTAACATCGTTTGGGTGAAGGAGCCTGACCGTGCAATTCGTGATCATTGTGTTTGCAGCGACTGCGTCCTGCCGTCCAAGGCTAATTTCCATGTCGCTCAAGGACTGTCCGAGATAAGTAGTCAATGTTGTGATATCCAATCTCAGCTGACATTCTAGACACTAGTATTCCAACGCTCGCCAGAAGCGGCTCTGGAAAGCTCCGCCACTGTGGTCTGTCCATGAATTCGTCACCATGATTTCAAATCTTAGTTGCGATGCGACATGAAGCAAATCGATACCTTGTGCAAAGTACTGGTAGCCGTTTGTGGCACCGAAATCGCGGACGCCTTCGTCCAGCCCTTGTTGTACACGTAGAACGGATGTTCGCCCGTCGTGCGGATCACTTGGCCGTTGAGGTGCAGGTTCAAGATCGGTGCGAAGCGACGAAAGACTTCCTCGACGTGCTTCGCTTCGATGGCGCCTTCCGGATCGAATTCGTCACGCGAGTAGATCAACTCGCCCGGCAAGATGGATTCGATGTTCCGGTAGCCGTCCGGCGTCCAAAGCTTGGTGCCCGCCGCGAAACAGCCCAGCGCGGAGCAAGCGTTGGCGGTGATGTCCGCGACCAGGTTGGTTTCGGCCGTCGTCAGCAAGGCGACGTTCTGGGTCGCTGCGCGCAGGTTCGTGTCTCGGGTCGCGGTGTTCGCTGCGTGGATGATCGCGGCGAGACGACCGGACGAGCCGGGCCGAATCGTGTTGTTGAACATCGCCGTCGTCAGCACGGCGATCAGCCGGGGTCCTTGGGCGAGTTTCACCTGCGGTACGCCCGTGCGTGGCTGCGCCACCCACAGCTTGTACTCCTGGTTCCGGTAGGTGAAGGTGCGCACGCTGCCGACCAACCCCGCGTAGAGGCCAATCGCGCCGCCCGGCAGGGCGGCGGTGATGCGCGTGGCGATGGCGCTGACGATCTGGCGCATCGTGTCGTTGACGCGGTTGGGGATGAACTCGACCGCGTTCTTGATGTTCTGGCGCAGTGTCTGCAATCCAAGCTGGTCGGCGGCGAAAGTCAGCACGATCTGAACGCCTTGGTCCGACACGGCGTTGACGATGGCGTTGGTGAAATTCGTGAGCCGGCTTGGGTCGGTGACGCTGGCGGCGAGTTCGCCCAGGCCGTTGACGAAGCTGCGGAACAGTTCGACCAGCGCCGCCTTGTTGTCGTCGAGGAACTTGATGCCTTGGTAGACCGAGGTCAGGATGCCGACGCCAGGGATGAACTTGGCGGCGAGGCGCGGCATGATATGGGCAAGGCTGTTGGTGAGCTGCGTCTTAGCCAGGTTGAAGATTTCCGTGCGCAGGTTGTCCCATTTGAACCGGTCCAGGAGGGCGGTGTAGTGTGTGCCAAGTTCAACGCGGAGCCTGTCGGGAAGTCCGGTGATCAAGTCGAACATGCGCGTGCTGAGGTCGATCGTGGAGTCGGCTGAGTTGTCCATGTTGCTGACGAGCTGCGCGACGCGCTCCAATGCGGCGTAGTTGCCAGGTAACCGTTCACCGCTGCGCGAGCATGGCGGGGCACGGCAGCCCGGCGCGGCGGGCCTCCACGGCGCTGCGCAGGTATTCCAGCGGGCTGCGGCCTTG
>JAYSSW010000361.1:0-8948 GCA_043720335.1 Planctomycetia bacterium | reverse complement strand
CTCGACGAGCATCCCGCCTACGCGGTCCTGTTCGAGCCGGTCGGCGAGTCGCTGGCGGAGCGGATGCAGCGCGTCCGCGCCTGGCCGGAGCAGGGGGTCTTCGAGGTGGCCCGCGCGCTCAGCAGCGCGCTGGCCCTGCTGCACCGCTGGGGCCTGGCGCACGGCGCGCTGTCGCCCCAGCACGTCTGGTTCGACCTCTCCGACGAGGTGAGGCTCGTGTTCGCCGCGCCGGCCCCCCTCGTCGAGCCGGTCGAGGGCAGGCCGCGCCTCCTGATGGACGACGAGGGAGGCGGCAGCCGCGCCGGCGACATCCACGACCTGGGCGCGCTGCTGCACCAGATGGTCAACGGCCCCGGGGAGCCTCCCTCGCTCGCCGACGTCACGACGCTGGACCCGGAGCAGATCCGCACGCTGCCGGAACTGCTGGACGCGCTGCGGGCGAGCGACCCCGATGCGCGCCCCAGCGCGGAGGAGGCGCTGCGCTGCGTCGAGCGGCTGATGGGCGCGTCGGACCAGCACGGCCGCGTCCTGGCGACGCGGATCTTCGACTCGCTCGACCCCGCCGACCGCTCGAACGCCCACGCCAGTGAATTCGAGCTGGCGCCGATGCCTCAGCCGCCGGGGATGCTGGAGCAGCTGGGGCGCTTCCGCATCGTGAAGAAGCTCGGCGAAGGGGGGCTGGGCGTCGTCTACCTCGCCACGGACCTGGCCAGCGGCCAACTGGTCGCCGTCAAGGTGATGCACGGGCATCTGGCGCACCGCGTCAACCTGGTGCGCCGCTTCCGCAAGGAGGCGCGGCTGCTCGCCGAGGTGCGCAGCCCGCACGTCTGCCGGCTGCTGGAGTTCAACGAGGACCAGGGGACGCAGTACCTCGTGATGGAGTACCTGGAGGGCGTCACCCTCGCCGACTTCCTGGGCGAGCGCAGGCAGCTCCGCGAGACGACGGCGGTCGCCCTGATCGCCGACGTCGCCCGGGCGCTGGCGGACGCGCACCGGCGCGGCATCGTCCACCGCGACATCAAGCCCGACAACATCATGCTCGTCGGCCCCTGGGAGCGCTACGCCGACAACCCAGCCACCGCCACCGGGTCGCTGTCAAGGCAGCTGACCGGGGCGGCGGCGCTGGGCGTCAAGCTGTGCGACTTCGGCCTCGCCCGGCATGTCGAGCAGACCGAATCACTCGACCTGACCCGCACCGGGCAGTTCATGGGAACCCCCCTCTACATGTCGCCGGAGCAGGCCAGCGGCTCCGCCGACATCACCCCGCGCAGCGACGTCTACTCGCTCGGCGTGACGCTGTTCCGCGCGCTGACCGGGCGCGTGCCGTTCCAGGCCGCCACCATCCCGGGGCTGTACCGGCTGCACCTGACAGCCGAGGCGCCGTCGCCGCAGGAGTTCAACCCCGACCTGAGCGGCGCCATCTGCCAGGTGGTGCGGCGGATGCTGGCGAAGGACCCGGTGACGCGCTACGCCGACGGGGCCGACGTGCTGCTCGACCTGGAGCGCATCCTGCGCGGCGAGCCGACCAGCGTCGTGGTGCATCCGCGCCTGCCGGCCCACGCGCCGGGCGAACTGCTCGAGTACGACTGGAAGTTCGAGCTGCAGTCCAGCCCGCAGCAGCTCTGGCCTTTCATCTCGAACACCGACCGGCTCAACCGCGCGGTCGGCATCCCGCCGGTGCAGTACACGCTGCAGTTCGCCACCTCGAAGAACCCGGCCCTGCCTCCGCGCGCCGAGCGGGTCGGCACGTTCCGCAAGGCGGGGCTGGTCAACACCTGGGTCGAGCCGCCTTTCGAGTGGGTCGAGGGCCGCCGCCTGAGCGTGCTGCGCGAGTACAGCGAAGGGGTGTTCCGCTGGCTGTCGACCACCACCGAGCTGGAGGCCCGCGCCGACGGCGGGACCACGCTGCATCACCGCGTCCGCATCGTCCCGCGCGGCTTGTTCGGCCGCGTCGTGGCGGCGGTCGAGGTCGGCTTCAAGGGCCGCCGAGCCGTCGAGAAGGTCTACCAGCGCATCGACGCTTACGTCGCCAGGCAGCTGCCCGTCACGCCGGCGACCGATGCTTTTGAACCGAAGGCAAGCCATCCCGTCACCGACCCGAAAGTGGTGGAGAAGCTGCGGGCGAAGCTGGCGGGGCGCGGCGTCGAGGCGGAGCTGGCCGCCGACCTGGTCGAGTTTTTCCTCAACGCCCCCGAGCCGTCGATCGCGCGGATCAGGCCGATCGCGCTGGCGCAGCGGCTGGAGCTGGACGCCGACGCGACGGTCGAGGCGTGCCTTTACGCCGCCCACGAGGGGATCCTGATGGTGCTGTGGGACATCCTGTGCCCGAAGTGCCGCGTGCCGTCGGCGATCGAGCAGACGATGCGGAACATCCGTACGCACGGGCGCTGCGAGGCGTGCAACCTCGACTTCGACCTCGACTTCGCGAACTCGGTGGAGATGGTGTTCCGCGTGCAGCCGAGCCTGCGGGCGAGCGAGACGGGGGTGTTCTGCGTGGGAGGCCCGGCGCATTCGCCGCACGTCGCCGCCCAGGTGCGCGTGGCCCCCGGCGAGCGGCTGGAGCTGACGATGTCGCTGGCCGAGGGGTCGTACCGGCTGCGCGGGCCGCAGCTGGCGTACCTCGTCGACTTCCGCGTCCACCCGCAGGCGCGCGCGACGCGCGGCGAGCTGCCGCTCGCCCACGGAGCGCCGGCGGACTTCCCGCGCACGTTCCGCACGGGGGTGCAGACGATCCTGCTGCACAACGAGTCGGCCGACGAGCTGGTCGTGCGGCTGGAGCGGCTGGCCGGCCGCGCCGACGCCCTGACCGCCGCCCGCGTCTCGACGATGGCCTGCTTCCGCGAGCTGTTCCCGCAGGAGGTGCTGTCGGGCAACCAGCTCGTCAGCGTCGACCACGTCACGCTCCTGGCGACCGACCTCGCCGGCGCGACGGAATTGTACGAGTCGATGGGCGACGCCCGCGCCTTCGGCCTGCTGCACGAGCAGTTCCGCATCATCGAGGACCACGTCCGCAACGAAAGCGGAGCGCTGGTCAAGACCGTCCACGAAGGCATCCTCGCCACCTTCCACGACGCGGCGGCGGCCGTGCGCGTCGCCCTCGACCTGCAAACGCTGCTCGACGACAACCCGGCGACGCGCTCGCTGAAGCTGCGCGTCGGCGTGCACCGCGGGCCAGCCATGGCCGCCACCATCAACGGCCGGCTCGACTACTTCGGCTCGACGGCGCGGCTGGCGCTGAAGCTGCCCTCGCTGGTGCAGCCGGGCGAGATCGCGCTGACGCAGTCGCTGTTCGCCGACCCCGACGTGCAGACGCTGCTGCGGCACCGCGGCGCGACCTGCGAGATCCTGGCGAGCAGCCACGACACGCCGATCCACCGCGTGCGCCCCGGCCGCTCGCCGCTGCAGCGCCTGGCGGTGCGCCGCGACACGAAGCACGCCGAGCCGTCGCCGGTGGGATAAGCGGGCAGCACGCGGCGGGCAGCGACATCAAGCCCGCCGCCGGCTGAGGCGGCGCGGGTGGAAGCTGCAACCCCGCCGCCTAACGGCAGCGGGCTTGAAACCATCGAATGAATCTCGCTGCCCGCTGCCCGCTGCCCGCTGTCCGCCGCCCGCTACTTCCGCTTCGGCGTCACGACGGGGGTCGCTTCGGCGTTGCCCCATTCGGACCAGCTGCGGTAGTAGTTGGCGACCTCCTTCGCCCCCATCAGTTCCATCGTGAAGACCATCACCGAGGCCCGGCCGCCCGACTGGCAGTACGTCACGCTCGGCTTGGACAAGTCGATGCCCGCGTCCTGGAAGAGCTTCGCCAGCTCGTCGGCGCTCTTGAACTTCTTCGTCGCCGGGTCGAGCGCCTCGCTCCATTCGAGGTGCAGCGCGCCAGGCATGCTGCCGCTGCGCTTCGCGGTTTTCGAGTCCCCGCAGTACTCCTTCTCGGAGCGCGAGTCGATGATCTGCGTCTTCTTGTCCTTGAGGAAGCCGAGGACGCGGTCCTGGTCGGCGTGCAGCGACGCGACCGGCGCGCCGGCCTTGAACACGGCCAGCGGCGCCGACTCCAGCTTGTCGGAGATCGGCAGCTTCTGCGCCTTCCACGCGGCCAGGCCGCCGTTGACGAGGCGCACGTCCTTGACGCCGAGGTAGCGGAGGATGTACCACACGCGGGCGGCGTCCTTGACCCCGCCGTCGTCGTACACGGCGACCGCCGACTTCTCGGTGACGCCCAGTCCGCCGACGCGGCCGGGCCATTCCTTGGCGTCGGGGTCGGTGTGGAACGCCTTGCTCCAGGCGTCGTGGTCGACCCAGACGGCGCCGGGGACGTGCCCCTCGGCGTACTTGGCCTTGGAACGGGCGTCGAGGACGACGAACTTGCCGCCGGCGTCCTGCAGTTCCTTCGCTTCCACGAGGAGCCGAGGCCGCGGATACGCCGACTGGGCGCCGACGTGCGATGACAACAGCAGCAGGGCGGCGAGCGAGAACAGCCAGATCTTCACGGGGGATTCCTTTCGTGGATGCGTCTTTCGGTCTGCCGGACAGCTTACCATAAGAGCCAGCCACGGGAATCAGGAAAGGGGGCACGAAGCGCCGGCGCTCACGCCTTCTCGCCCCAGCGGCGCAGCAGCGCATGCTCCACGCCCAGCTGGTCGCAGACGCGGCCCACGATGAAGTTCACCACGTCGTCCAGCGTCTGCGGCTTGTTGTAGAACGCGGGCATGGCGGGCAGCACCACCGCCCCCGCCTCGGCCACGGTCGCCAAGTTGCGCAGGTGGATCGCGCTGAGCGGCGTCTCGCGCGGCACCAGCACCAGCTTGCGGCGCTCCTTCAGGTGAACGTCCGCCGCCCGGTGGATCAGGTTCTGCGACAGCCCGTGCGCGATGGCCGCCACGGTCCCCATGCTGCACGGGCAGACCGCCATGCCGGCGGTGCGGAACGACCCGCTGGCGATGCCGGCGGCGAAGTTGCGGGGATCGTGGAAGACGACCTGCCCCGGCGCCGCCTCCGCGGCTGACTGCGCGCCGAGCAGGTCTTCGAGGCGGAAGTGGTCGAGGTCGAGCCGCCGCCCCGTCTCGTGGAACAGCACCTGCGTCGCCGCCGAGCTGAGGACGAGATGCACGGTACGGCCCGCGCGGATCATCGTCTCCAGGAGGCGCACGCCGTACGGGGCGCCGCTCGCGCCGGTGATCGCCAGGACCAGGTCGTTCGCTGCCATGATGTGCTCGTTTCGCGCCAAGCCCCAGGATGAGCAACGCGATTCCTGGGGGTTTCGACCCCCACCAATCGCGTTGCTCATGGTGGGGCTTGTGCAACCATTTCACGATCTCCCCACCGAACCGCACCCAGGATTCATAGACAACCCGCGCCGGTTCGGCCCGCGTCACGGGAACGGATGCGGCGGAATGGCGGCGTAGTCCGCGACGCCGCGCGGCTGCCAGAGCGGCCCTCCCAGGTGCGCGAGTTGATGATGCCCGTGCAGCGGCTGCAGGCCTGGGACCAGAACGCGCACCACCTGCCAGTTGTCCCCCGCCAGCGCTGGCGGCGTCATGCTCCGCACCAGCACCGGACGCTCCGGCCCCAGCCATTCCGCGAGATGAGCCAGCGTCTCGACGCGCTCCGATGGCGTGGTGTCGATCGGCGTTCTCGCCGCCAGCGGAGTGCGTCGCAGCATATCAGGGTTCCGCGTGTAGTACGCCGCGTGCTCGGCGAAGCTGCACGGCACGCCGTGCGGTTTATCGCTCTCCTGCATCAGCCAGCGGACGTAGTGCCGGCCGTGCACGGCTTCCAGCAGCGACTTCGTGAAGCTCGCCGCGCGCGTCTCGCGGCAGGCGGAGCCGATGCTGAAAAGCGGGCCAGCAAGATCTTCACCCTCCAGCACCGTCACGGTGACATGGTCGCTGAAGGGGCTGCCGACGCGCAGGAAACGCCAGCGCAGGTTCGGCCGGCGCACGAGAGCCGCCCGGTCGCCGAGCATCGCCCAGACGGTGTCGGCGGAAACGTCGTGAAGCGGATAGCGGCCCCACCATATGCCGACGACCGCGTCGCGCTCGACGACCTCCTGCAACCCGCGCAGCACGACCGGGTCGCCGACACGGCCGCTGGCCAGCCCGGTCGACAAGCCGGGGCAGAGCGCGTGCTCCACGCCGCGCGCCGGGTGCAGGAACACCAGGTCGCTCGGCGCCCACACCGGCTCGCCCGTCAACGCGACCCGGCAGCACGTCCAGCGGCAGCGCGTCGTCGCCTCGAACGGCCGATATGGAAAATCTGCTTGCCGGTGCTGCTCGTCGTGGAACAGCACCCAGCGGCCCGGCCCGATCGCCGGTTCGTCGAGCGGCCAGTCGGCATGGCTCGCTTCGATGACGTGGTCCTGCGGCAGCGGATACGCCTGCAGCCGCTCCACCGCCTCGCCGACGGCCGCCCCGCGCGCCATCGCCTCGTCCCAGCCAACGCCGCCGCCATCGACGGGGCCGAGGTCGCCACGCCACGCCGCCGCCTGGACGGCCCACAGCGCCAGCGCCGGGTCGTGCGGCATCGCGGCGACGCGCCCCGACCGCGTGAACAGTCCCGTGAACCCGTTGTCGAGCGTGTCGGACATGCGCTCCTCATGAATGCGTGCGCCGTCGATTCGTGTCATCGCCCAGGCCGGCAGTCGGGGCACTCCGGGTCGAGCAGCACGCGGTGCGTCGTCGTTTCCATCGTGTCGCATTCCAGCACGTGCAGGCGGTACAGCGGCGCCGGCGCTTCGGCCTGTTCCGCGAGCTGCAGCTTCCACGCGACCAGTCCTTGCAGGATCAGCAGTCCCTCGTCGCTGAAGTCGGCGCGGGCGAATGAGCGGCCCTGGCGGGCGTGGTCGAGGAGGGCGTCGTAGATCTCCGGGGCGGGGGACAGCCTGCGGAAGCCGCGCAGCAGGCAGCCGAAGCACGGGCCGGCGTCGGGCAGCAGCAGCGGGCCGACGTAGCCGCGCTGCAGCGCGGCGGTGCTGGCCCACAGCCAGGGCGACGCCGCTTGCTGGCAGCGGCGCTGGCAGGCGAGCGCGGCGGCGTAGTCGAGCTGGTCCTGCACGAGCACGACCAGTGGCTCGCCGTCGGTCGGCGCCACGCTTCGCAGCCGCTCCGCGAGCACGCTGTTCCCTTCGACCTGCCAACGATAGCGGCGCGCGACATGGGCCGCCTCGGCAGGCCCATCGACCAGCACGCGCTCGCCATGCAAGCGGCGCAGCACCTGAAGCAGCGATTCCTGCTGATCCGTCGTCAGTCCACGCAGCAGTTCATCAACGCTTTCGCGACCCATGCAGCGAGTAAGAACGGCGGGCAGCCAGCCGTCGAGGCCGGCATGCGAAAGCGTGTAGCGGAAGTCCTCGCCAGCGACGAGCCGAACGACGCCGGGCTGCGTCAGGACAGTGAACGCCAGCGCCAGCCGAGGCCGCCGCGGCAAGGAGGGATCGAGGGGCATCGGGTGTCCCAATCGGTTGACGCGCAGCGCGAACACGACGCATGCAGGGGAATCGAATCGTCGCGAGGCGCTCGCGCTCCGCTGCGCGTCGCGGCTAAACTCCCAGGCGGCTTCACTGCACCGCGCGGCGCAGGGTTTCGACGCGCACCGCTTTCAGCACGGAGTGCAGGCGGTCCATGACGATGTTGCGCAGCACGAACGCGGGGTACTGCGGCACCTCGACCTGCAACGTGTAGACGAGCAGCGTCTCGCCGTCGCCCGCCGGCGACAGCTTCCAGCCGCCGCGATTGACGGCGATCAACCCGTCGTTCTCCTCGTCCCAGGCGGTGCGGTACTCCTGCTTGGCCTGGTCCTCGACATGGGTCACGCGGGTCTCGAAGGGCCAGTCGCCCCAGATGCGCGAATGGGCGATGCCCGCGACGCGCCAGCGGCCGTCGATCTCGTGGGTGCCGCTCACCTTGCTGGCGTAGGGGATGAGATCGCTGTGCGTGTTGTAGTCGGTGACGACGCCCCACACCTGCTTCGGCGTCGCGGCGATGCGGATGGCGCAGCGGACGACGACCGCGCCGTCGGGCTGGCGCAGCAGCTGCGTGACGGTCCCCTCGGCGACGCTGGCGGGGTCGCGCGGCTGCGTGTCGGCCCAGGTGCCGCGCACGTAGAACCCCACGCCGACCAGCACGAGCAGCAGCAGCAGAACGCTGGGGATCCACAGCCGCTTGCGGAGGCGCTTCGGGGGAGCGGGCGGGCTGGTGTCGGTGGCGGACATGGCGATCCTCGGAGGTGGAGGTTCGTTCGCGGTCAACGCATCCCGCCCATGAGGACGGCGACGCCGAACATCGAGGCGACGCCGAGGCCGGTGCCGACGACGAGGCCGAGGGCGATCTTGCCGAGCTGCCAAAGCTGGCCCGACTCGACACTGCGGGGGCTGGACGCCAGGATGGGCAGGGCGACGAAGGCGGCGCCGAGCTGCACCAGCGGCAGCGCCAGCACCAGGACGACCACGCCCACCACGCCGTTGGCCAGCGCGATCAGCGCGCCCAGCGCGGTCAGGACGAGGAACGCGATCCAGTAGACGGCGATGGCGGACAGCCCCGGCTTGGTGAGCGGCGGCAGCTCCGCGTCGTCGTCGTCCACGTCGTAGTGGAACGGCGTCGGCGCCGCTCCCGCGCCGAAGACCGGCGCCACGGCCGCCCCGATCAGCCCCCCGATCGCGTGCAGGCAGCAACAGCAGCAGCAGCAGCCGCACGACGCCGTGACCGCGCCTCGGCGCTTGCGGCGTTCCGGGGCGTGCGCTTCCATCTGAAGGGGCGGCGGCGACATGCGATCCTCCTCCGGTGTCATCGGGTTGCGAAGGATGATACCAGCGCGACGGCCTGGAAGTCTCGGAATTTCCGCGAAGGAGGATCGCTTTTCGTGGCCTTTGTCCCCCCTGCGATTCATTCGATGGTGTCAAGCCCGCTGCCGTCTGAGGCGGCGGGGTCAACCCATGGCGCGACCCCGCCGCCTCA
>JAYSSW010000360.1:0-8952 GCA_043720335.1 Planctomycetia bacterium | reverse complement strand
TCCTGCCCGACGGCCGGCCCATCGTCGGCGGCACCTACTTCCCGCGCGAGGACCGCGTCGTCAAGGACGAGACCTACCCCGGCTTCAAGTCGCTGCTCAAAATCCTGCGCGACGAGCAGAAGAACAAGCCCAAGGCGCTCGACGAGCAGGCCGAGAAGCTCGCCGCCGCCACCGCCCGCAGCCTGGAGAACATCGGCGGCATCCCCGGCATCGCCATCGTCGACCTCGACCGCAAGCTCATCAGCAAAGTGTTGGAAGACCTTCAAGAAAACTTCGACCCGGTCCACGGCGGGTTCGGCAGCCCCGCACGCAAGTTCCAGGGCGCCAAGTTCCCGCTCCCCTCGCGGCTCGAATTTTTGTTGCAACAGCATCGCCGCACCAAGGACGCCAAGGTGCTCGACATGCTCACCCTCACGCTCGACCAGATGGCCCTGGGAGGCATCTACGACCAGGTCGGCGGCGGCTTCCATCGCTACACCGTCGAGCGCACCTGGACCGTGCCGCACTTCGAGAAGATGCTGTACGACAACGCTCAACTGCTGGAGGTGTACGCCAAGGCGTACCGCGTGACGAAAAGCCCGCTCTACCGCCGGGTGATCGAAGAGACGGTCGCGTACCTGCAGCGCGAGATGCTGTCGCCGGAGGGGGCGTTCTACTCGTCGCAGGACGCGGAGACCGAGGAGGAGGAAGGGCGCAGCTACGTCTGGACGGCGAAGGAGCTGGCCGACGCCCTGCCGATGAAGGCGGAGCTGGACCTGGTCCGCAAGGCGTACAGCGCGGAGGGGGCGCCGAACTTCGAGAAGAAGTACCACATCCTGCGCCTGGCGAAGCCGCTGCCGGAGCTGGCGAAGGAGTTGAAGCTGAGCGAAGCCGAACTGCACCAGCAGCTCGACCCTTTGCGCAAGAAACTGTACGACGTGCGTGGAAAACGCGAGCAGCCGTTCCTGAACAAGATCGCGCTGACGGCGTGGAGCGGGCTGATGGTCGCGGGCTTGGCCGAGGCGGGGCAGGCGCTCGACGAGCCGAAGTACATCGCCCTTGCTGCGAAGGCCGCCGACTTCGTGCTGGCCAAGCAGCGCACCAAGGAAGGTCGCCTGCTGCGCACCTACGGCGCCGCCCCCGGCGAGCAGCCCAAGGCGGCCGTCAACGGCTACCTGGAGGATTATTCGTTCCTCGCCCACGGCCTGCTGACCCTGCACACGGCGACGAAGGACAAGAAATGGCTCGACGCCGCCCGTTCGCTGACCGACACGATGGTCGAGTTCCACGGCGAGCCGAAGCGGGGCGGCTTCTACTTCACCGCCCACGACCACGAGAAGTTCTTCGCCCGCAGCAAGGAGCAGTACGACGGCGCCACACCGGCCGGCAACAGCATCGCTGCCCGCAACCTGGTGCGGCTGTGGCAGGCGACCGGCGACGCGAAGTACCAGAAGGACGCCGAGCGCACGTTCCGCGCCTTCGCCGGCGCCCTGCAAGGCAACGGCCCCAGCCTCACCGCGATGGCCTACGCCCTCGACGACTACCTCGCCGCGACCGAGAAGAAATGACGCCCGCGCGGCAACTCGCCCCGGCAGGGGCGACGGAATGTAGCCACGGGTGAAGCGCAGCGCAACCCGTGGAACCCGGCCGCGCGCGGGAAGATCGGCTACGAATCAATCGCTTGAATCGACAACGCCGGAACCTGCACGAAACGCGGTTGCGGCCGCGAGAAGGAACCAGAGGATGTCGTAGGGGCTGAAGCTGTCCGTGAAGCCGTTCGCCAGCGTGTGTGCTCGCGCATTCGCGAACTGATCCTCCGTGATCCGCTTCGCCGTGGCTAGCCATTGCTCGCGCTCGTCGACAGTCAATTTCTTCCAGCGGCGATCCGTTTCCTGCCAAACGTCGGCCGGGAACTCGCTGGCCATCTGCGGCCCGCTGGTGGCGACGGTCATGAGCCGTTTCTTCTCGGGCCAGCTGAGCTTCTTCTTCTTGCTCTCGAACTCGGCCACCACCGTCTTGGCGAACTGCACCTGGGCGAATTCGGGGTCGGTGTGGTCGATCGAACTTTCGATCTTGGCGAACTCGCTGGAGACGATGAGCCGCACCGAAAGGTACTTGCCACCCAGGATCGACAGAAGCGCGATGACGACGGCGAGGATGCCAGGCACCCAGCCGCCGACATCGCCCTGCGCCAGCCGAACCGCGAGACCGACCGCGAGGCCGACCCCCCAGGCGATCCAGCCAAGCTCGAAGCCGGTGACGTAGCAGAAGCCCGCCCACACCAACGCCGAGAACAGCCCGGCGCCGACTCCCGCGAGAACCATCTTGAGTTGGGGATTCATGCTGCGAAATCACCATGTGTAAAGATTCGACAAAAGGAATCATGCCTCGCCGATTGCCGCCTCGCCGGGTTCGACGCATCTCTGTTTCGCCATGAGCTTCTGAACGTCTTCGATGCTCCGCAAGACTCCACCATGATGAATTGCTGCATGGCAGTTCGGACACACCGGCCTCAAATCTCTGACTGGATCGACCACGTACGCACTTCCGATCTCGGATAGCGGTCGAATGTGGTGGACATGTGTGTAACCAGCCATTACCGGACCGTACACAGCGCCGAAGTCAAATCCGCAAACACAGCAACAAGTTCCACGAGCAGCAATGCAACTCGCGCGCGCCGCCGAGCTGCGTTCGTAAGCGTTGACAGTGATCTGGCAAACTGCTCCTTCGATCATCGGGGAGATCGACGGTAGTTCTTCCGGTGAAATGAACTGCAACGGCGATTGCTCCGAGAATTTCCGCGCGTACTCCATCAAAAGTTCGGAATGACTCCTTTTATGAGGCGATCCTGAAACCGGTTCACCAGAGCGAGTCAAACCGACCTTCGCAATGAAGTCCTGGTGCGGTCGCTGCAGATTGGCCTGCATTGCTGAGAATTCGTTGATCGGGCCAACAAAGGCGCAGTGAGAATCCGCGACCGATTGGTAACTTTGCTGCTCGAAGCGAGACCCTGTGAGCGGAGGAGTTCCGACATTTCCCATGCAATTGAGCCTGATGAAGCCATTGCCAACGACCAGAACCTCGGCCCGGCCAACGTTCAGGCGGAACAGGTCGCGGTAAAGTGTCACTCCCCATGCTTCAGGGGCAACGGATCTCGCATGATCGGCTGACGCGACGAGTTGCCGAAAGGCGACACGTCGCTCAATCAAATCAGGCAGAAATCCCGCAATCAGGCTTTCAGTTGCGTCGGTATCGAGTAGGTCGCTCTGGTGGGACATGATACTCTTTCCGCTTCTGAACTACTTCTCCGCCCCGTCCCTCAATTCCCGCACTCGCTTTGTCGCCAGCAGGAACCAGCGGCGGCGGTCGGTTTTCTCCTCGGTCAGCTTCTTCAGATCGTCCCAGTGCGACTTCGCTTGCACAACTCGGCCGTTCATCTCGTCGCGGACCGCGCTCAGGGCGGTCTGCTCGTAGTCGTCGGCGGCCTCGGCTTTCTTGTCGAGGTTCTTCTCCGAATTGATCTTCGTTCGCAGCGTCGCGTGCAGCTTCTCAACCGATTGCAGTTCCTGGCGGTACTTCTCGCCGACCAGGCCCCAGGCGTGCTTGTCGCGGTCGGCGTCGCCTTTCAGCTTGGCGATCTCGTCCCAGCGCTTGGAGGCGTCGGCCAACCGGCCCAGGTCCTCCAGGTCGAGCGCTTCCCACGCCTTTTTCATCTCGTCGTCGGCGGCGGATCGCTTGGCCGCGCGCAGGTTGAGCATCGGCCCCTCGGTGCCGGCCATGTCGTAGTCGTCGGCGGCCTTCTGCACGTCGGCGGTCAGCGCGTGCTGCGGGTAGGCGTCGAGGAAGGTCTTGGCCAGGTCGCGGGCTTCCTTGCGGGTGGCGTAGTCGTCGGTCTTCATGCCGGCTTGCACGCGGGCGTGCAGCGACTCGGCGCCGGGCGTGCGGATGAAGACGAAGTAGACGAACGCGACGAACGTGAAAGCGAGGCAGGCCAAAGCGGCGATGGTGAACCAGCCCTTGCGGTAGAACGGTTGGGCCTTCTTCTTTTTCTTCTTCTTGCCGATCATGGCGCGGGCAGTGTCCTTGTCCTGCTCCTCGATCGGCTTGTCGCCGGACGACTTGTCCATGCGCCGCTTCTTGGCGGCGTCGGCGCCGGCGCTCGTCTGGGCGGCGACCTTGTCCTTCACCAGCTTCAATTCGTCGGCCACCTTCTCGGCGCTGAAAGGCCGCTTGTCCGGCTCCTTCTCCATCAGGTGGTCGATGATCGTGTTCAGCCACGGCGGCGTCTCCAGCACCAGCTGGGCCGGTCGCGGGTAGTCGCGCTTGTTGGCGTGCTGCAGGAACATGTCCATCGCGGTGTCGGCGGTGAACGGCTTGCGGCCCGTCACCAGCTCGTAGAACATGATCCCCATGCTGTACAAGTCGGACTTGTGGTTGATCTCGCGCGAGCCGCGGCACTGCTCCGGCGACATGTACGCGGCGGTCCCCACGGTCGAGTTGGCGGCGGTCAGAGCGGTCAGGTCGGTGTCCTTGGCGATGCCGAAGTCGGTCAGCTTGACGAGGCCGTCGCGCGACATCATGAGGTTGGACGGCTTCAGGTCGCGGTGGATGACGCTCTTCTCGTGGGCGTGCTGCAGGGCGGCGCAGAGCTGGACCCCCATGTCGACGACTTCTTCCCAGCTCATGCGTCCGCGCCGGGCCATGACATGGTCGAGCGATTCGCCGGGGAAGTACTCCATGATGTAGAAGGGGGTGCCGTGGTAGCGGCCGCTGCCCTTGTACTTGACGATGTTGGGATGGGCGAGCTTCTTGAGGGTGGCGATCTCGCGGATGAAGCGGTTGGCGGCGGACTCGCTGGCGAGCAGGGCGGGGGAGATGAGCTTGACGGCGACCTTCTCGCCGGTGTCCTTGTGGACGGCGAGGTAGACGGAGCCCATGGCGCCGCTGCCGATCTCCTTCTGCACGACGTAGGGGCCGAATTCTTTGCCGAGCAACATGGGAGCGATCTCGGATTTCAGATTGCGGATTTCAGATTTCAGATTTGAAAACAAATGCAAGCCCCACCATGAGCGAAGCGATTGGTGGGGGTCGGCAACCCCAGGAATCGCGTTGCTCATCCTGGGGCTTGGAGACTACCTCAACCAGCGGGCGGCGTCCATCGCGTAGTAGGTCAAGATCATGTCGGCGCCGGCGCGCTTGATGCTGGTGAGGATCTCGAGCGCGACGCGGCGTTCGTCGATCCAGCCCTTCATCGCCGCCGCCTTCACCATCGCGAATTCGCCGCTGACATTGTAGGCGGCCACCGGCACCTCGAAGCGGTCCTTCACGCGACGGATGATGTCGAGATACGCCAGGGCCGGCTTGACCATCACCAGATCGGCGCCCTCGGCCAAATCCAGCTCGACCTCGCGCAGCGCCTCGTCGCTGTTGCCCGGGTCCATCTGGTAGCTCCCCCGGTCGCCGAATTGCGGCGGGGACTCGGCGGCGTCGCGGAAGGGGCCGTAGAACCCGGAGGCGTACTTGGCGGCGTAGCTGAGGATCGGGGTGCGCGTGAAGCCCGCGTCGTCGAGCCCCTTGCGAATGGCCGCGACCATGCCGTCCATCATGCCGCTAGGGGCGACCAGGTCGGCGCCGGCCTGGGCGTGGCTGACGCACTGCCTCGCCAGGTTGGGCAGGGTGGCGTCGTTCTCCACGTCCAGCCCGCCGCGATGTTCGCCCAGCACGCCGCAGTGGCCGTGGTCGGTGTACTCGCAGAAGCACTCGTCGGTGATGAGCAGGATGTCGGGGAACAGGGGGCGAAGCGCGCGCAGGGCCTGCTGGACGATGCCGTCGTCGGCCCAGGCGCTGGAGCCGACGGCGTCCTTGTAGGCGGGGATGCCGAAGAGGAGGAAGGCGCGGATGCCGAGCTGGTGGGCGGTGGCCACTTCATCCACGAGTCGGTCGACGCTGAGCTGGTAGTTGCCCGGCATCGACGCGATTTCCCTGCGGATGTCCTGGCCGGGCCGGACGAACAGCGGCAGGATGAAGTCGCCGACGTCGAGGGCCGTTTCGCGCACGAGGCTGCGGATGACCGGATGGTAGCGCAGGCGGCGCGGGCGGTTCTGCGGGAACATGGCGAGGCCCGTTCTCTGGCTCAGGGATCGGTGATCGGCTCCTTTTTTTCCTATCACTTCGCGCGCGGGTTGACCAATGCGGCGGCGGCGCTTAAAATCAGGGAACGACTTGTGGTGGGTGTAGCTCAGTTGGTTAGAGCGCCAGATTGTGGATCTGGAAGTCGCCGGTTCAAATCCGGTCATCCACCCTTTGAAGACGAGAAAGCCCCCGCGAAGCGCGGGGGCTTTTTTCGTGGGCGTGCGTCATATTGCCCTCGGCTTGCCGGGGGGGATGTGAGGACGATCAAGATTCGATGAACCGGTGTGGGTCACGCCTCACCCCCGGCAAGCCGGGGGCTATATGGGGATCAGGCCCGCTTCCTTCTCGCAGGCGGAGCCGGTAGAATGGCGGACGGAGGACCACGCCATGCCGATCCACGACTGGACCCGCGTCGATTCGGGTCTGTTCCATGCGTTCCGGCTCCATTGGGTAAGTTCCCTGTGCGACGCGCTGAACTCGGGGCAGCTGCCATCCGAGTTCTACGCCCTGCCGGAGCAGCGCATCAAAGGCCCGATCCCGGACGTGCTGACGCTGAAACTGGCCCTCGATGACGATACGCCCTCCGAAGGCCCCGGCGGGTTGGCGGTCGCGACCGCTCCGCCGCGCACCCGGCTGATCCAGCGAGCCGAGGCCGAGATCTACAGCCGCAAAGCGAACCGCATCGTCGTGCGGCACCGGCATGGCGACGTCGTCTCCGTCATCGAGATCGTGTCGCCGGGCAACAAGGGGAGCAAGGGCGACTTCCAGGCGTTCGTGCGGAAGTCGGTCGACCTGATCCAGCAAGGCGTCCACCTGATGGTCATCGACCTGTTCCCGCCCGGCAAGCGCGATCCGCATGGCATCCACCAGGCGATCTGGGAGGAGTTCGAGGAGGACGGCACGGTTCCGCTCGACGACAAGCCGTTGACGCTGGCGTCGTACGACGCCGGCCCGATGCGGACCGCGTACGTCGAGCCGGTCGCGGTCGGCGACGTGCTGGCCGACATGCCGCTGTTCCTGAGTCCCGAAACGTACATCCCGGCGCCGCTGGAGGCGACCTACCAAACCGCGTGGAAGATGTTCCCCGCCGCGCTCAAGGGGCTGCTGCAAGCGAAGTGAAGGAGGACCACGCCATGCCGATCCACGATTGGACCCGCGTCAGTGCGAACTTGTTCCACGACTTCC
Source organism: Planctomycetia bacterium (assembly GCA_043720335.1). Classification (GTDB taxonomy): domain Bacteria; phylum Planctomycetota; class Planctomycetia; order Gemmatales; family Gemmataceae; genus JAYSSW01. Next base: position 1,656 of record JAYSSW010000360.1, on the reverse strand, counting down.
ATCAGACGTGGACGATCAACCTGCGAAACGCCCTGAACCAAGGGCTGCTGCCGACGGGGTATTCCGCGCTTGTCGAGCAGCACGCGGGAGGAGTGGTGCCGGACCTTCTGGCACTGGAAAGAAAGTCGAAGCCGAAACGGCCTGACGAGCCTCGCAAGGGGGGCGTCATCACCGCCGTGGCGCCGGCGACGCGCCATGTCGTCCGCACGCAGGCGGAAATCTCCGCGCGGCGAGGCAACCGTGTCATCATTCGTCATCCGCTAGGACATGTCGTGTGCGTCATCGAGATCGTGTCGCCGGGCAACAAGGGGAGCCGGGCGGCGCTGCGGTCGTTCGTCGAGAAGTCGGTCGAGTTCCTTCGGCAAGGCGTCCATCTGCTGGTCGTCGACCTGTTCCCTCCGTCGGTGCGCGATCCGCAGGGCATCCACAAGGCGATCTGGGACGAGTTCGACGACGTGCCATTTGAACTGGAAGTGAAGCAGCCGTTGACGCTGGTGGCGTACGTGGCGGCGGAGGAGAAGATCGCCTACGTCGAGCCGGTCGGCGTCGGCGAAACGCTGCCCGACATGCCGGCCTACCTCGACCAGCACAGCTACGTCCCCGTTCCGCTGGAGGCGACCTACCAGACGACGTGGGACAGCTGCCCGGAGGACATGCGCGACGTCGTCGAGCACGGCGAAGCGATGGAGGACGCGAGCGAGACGTAGCCAGTGGTCCCCCGGAACGCGAAAGCCCAGGGACGGCGGTCCCTGGGCTTTCGCATGATGCTCTCTTCCGGCGTCGGATGCTACCGCCGTTCGACCCGCTGCGTCGAGCGGTCCTGCGGCAGCGCCGACGCCACGCGGCGCGGCTCGACCCGCGGCGCCTGCGCGTCCTGGCGCGGCTGCTTCTGCATCTCCGCGCGAACGTACTCCAGCGCCTTCTCCATCACCGGGTCGCGGTAGTCCTTGCGGACCCCCTTGCCCTCCGGCGCTGCCTTCACCGGCTCCCCCGCGCGCCGCACCACGTCGCGCTCTCTCCGCCAGCGGAAGTAGTCGGCACGGTCCTCGTAGCTCAGCTTCACCTCGTAGCCCTTGTCCGGCTTCACGCCCCACTCGTCCTCCTCCTTGCTGTCGGGGAAGCGGTGGATGTTCTTCTGGCTCGGCCTCCAGTAGCTCGCCGTCGTCAGCTTCAGCGCGCTCGTCTCGTTCTCCATCGGGATCAGGTTCTGCACGCTCCCCTTGCCGTAGCTGCGCTCCCCGATGATGACCGCCCGGAAGTGGTCCTGCAAGGCGGCGGCCACGATCTCGCTGGCGCTGGCGCTGTAGCGGTTGATGAGGACCGCGACCGGGTAGTAGGTGCCTGGCTTCATGTCGGTGCTTTTGTTCTGGGCCTTGTAGACCTCCTCGACCACGCCGCCGCGCCCCTTGGTGGTGACGACGTCCTTCCCTTCGGGCAGGAACAGCGAGCTGACGCCGACCGCCTCGCGGAGCAGGCCGCCCGGGTTGCTGCGCAGGTCGACGATCAGCCCCTTCATGCCGGCCTTCTGCAAGCCATCGACGATCTGGGTCAGCTCCTTGGTGGTCGTCTCGCTGAAGGCGACGACGCGGACGTAGGCGATCTTCGACATCGGGTCGATCCAGAAGTCCCATTCGTTGAGGTTGATCTTGCTGCGCT
>JAYSSW010000359.1:0-1943 GCA_043720335.1 Planctomycetia bacterium | reverse complement strand
ACCAGAAACTCGTCGAGGAGTCGCCCGCCCCGAACCTGCCCGAATCGATCCGCAAGGACATCTGCGAGTCGGCCGTCCGCCTCGTCAAGTCGGCGGGCTACACGAACGCAGGCACCTGCGAGTTCCTGCTCGACAAGGACAACAAGTTCTACTTCATCGAGGTCAACGCCCGCATCCAGGTCGAGCATCCGGTCACCGAGCTGGTCACGGGCATCGACCTGATCCGCGAGCAGATCCGCATCGCCGCCGGCGAGAAGCTGCGCTTCGCGCAGAAGGACATCGTCGCGCGCGGGTCGGCCATCGAGTGCCGCATCAACGCCGAGGACCCCGACGCGAACTTCCGCCCCAGCCCCGGCGTCATCACGCGCTGGCACCCGCCGGGCGGCCCGGGCGTTCGGCTCGACACGCATGTCGTCACCGGCTACCGGGTGCCGCCGAACTACGACTCGATGATCGCCAAGCTGCTCGTCTTCCAACCGACCCGCGCCGAGGCGATCGCCTGCATGAAGCGCGCCCTCGGCGAGTTCCGCATCGAAGGCGTGAAGACGACGATCCCGCTTCAGCAGAAGATCTTCAACCACTCCGCCTTCGTCGAAGGCAAGGTCGACACGACCTTCATCGAGCGGACGTGGATGCAGCAGGGGTGAGACGAGAACCCCGCCCCCTAACGGGAGCGGGCTTGATCGTCATTTCACCATTCCCGCCGCCTTGTCGTTCTCGCGCCACGCCCGCAGCGTCCACCACGTCAGCAGCAGGCTGCCGATCCATTGCACGGTGTGGACCCACAGGTACGCCCGGTGCAGCGGCCGGAACACGCGGTAGTCGCGGAACTCGCGGTTCTCGGCGTCGAACTGTGCGTCCATCAACGGGTGCAGGATCGCGAGGGCCGCGAGCGTCGCGACCAGGAACGCCCACGCGCCCCAGCGACGCCGCAGGCAAGGCCCGCGCTCGCCGAGCAGATCCCACAGCCAGGCGGCCAGGGCCACGGCGCCGGCGATGTTGATGGCGTTCGTTACCGCCTGGGTAATCACGCCCTGTTCCTTGGCGGAGCCGAGGATCTCGGTGCCGATGGCGACGACGACGCTGCCGTAGAAGAAGAAGCCCGCCTGCCAGAAAAAGAAGATCCACAGGAGCAGGAAGCGGCGAAAAACGGTCATGGCGGGACGCTCAAAGATCTTGGAGAGGCATGTCGCGGCATGGAAACCGACCGCGTGAGCATACCCCAAACCGTCCGTCGTTCCACTGGACGAACGATCACAAAACGTCGCGAAAAAAGAATCTCGAAATCGCTGCGCAAGTTTGTCGCGATGCCGCGTTGCTGTGGTGTCGACGCGAGGAACCTGGCAACAGGCTCCTCCTTTCCCTGCCGGCTATCGGCGGTCCATCGCGGTGCGGTTCGCTCGGCACGTCGAATCGGGTTCGCGTGCCAGCCTTGCCTCGGACGCCATCCACGCGAGCCGTCCCGCTTCGGTCGCCCTTAGCCTGGCAGTTTACTTTGGCACCAACTCTTCCCCAAGAGAGAAGTTGCCCGGGGGCGGTCCCCGGGCCTTCTTCTATTTCTGCGCGCGCATGATGCCGAGGCGAGCCGAGTCCCGTAAGGGGCCGGGTTCCGGCGATGCCGAAGGCGAGCCGAGCAGCACGCGGTTTCCCGTCGCGGATGCTTCACGCTTTTCTGCTCGCCTACGGCGTCGCCGTTACCCGGCCCCTCACGGGGCTTCGGCTCGCCAGTGCGTCCGAAAAAAGTTCGTCTCCCGCTTCCAAGCTTTCGCAACCGCGCGTGTTCTGTGATACAACTTCGCCATCCATCCCCACGGTTGCCGCGAGGTACTGCATCATGGCGAGTCGCGCCGAGACGGAATACCGCTACGAGAAACTGACCTGGCCGGAGATCAACGACGCCATCGATCTGGGCAAGGTCTGCATCGTCCCGTGCGGTGCCGTCG
>JAYSSW010000358.1:0-4287 GCA_043720335.1 Planctomycetia bacterium | reverse complement strand
GTCAACGAATTGCAGTAGGATGCCCTGAGCCCGAAGCGCCAGCGAGGAAAGCCACCCCTGGGCGCGACCGGCTTCCTGACGTGTCGGGGCTGCCAACGCGCAGCGAGGAATGATCCGGCATCGTCGCGTGCCTTTCCTCGCTTGGCGCTTCGGGCTCAGACAAAGGACCAACCATGAACCGCTCCGTTCCGCTGTCGCGGCGCGACCTGCTGAAGACCTCCGCCAACGGCTTCGGCTGGCTGGCGCTGTGCGGCATGCTCGCCGGCGACAGCCGCGCCCAGGACGCGCCGCTGCCGCAGCCGCACCATCGGCCCCGCGCCAAGAACGTCATCTTCTGCTTCATGGACGGCGGCGTTTCGCACGTCGATTCGTTCGACCCCAAGCCGGAACTCGACCGGCTCGACGGGCGGCCCTTCCAGAACTCGCAGAACCCGACCGCGATGGGCAACCGCCAGTGGCTGAAAAGCCCCTGGGCGTTCCGCCGGCGCGGCCAGTCGGGGACGCCGGTCAGCGATTTGTTCCCGCACCTGGCGAGCTGCGCCGACGACCTCGCCATCATCCGCTCGATGAAGGCCGACCTGCCGATCCACAGCACCGCCGTGCTGCAGCTGCACACCGGCGTCAACAACGCCGGCCGACCCAGCCTCGGCTCGTGGGTCAGCTACGGCCTGGGGAGCGAGAACCGCAACCTGCCCGGCTTCGTCGTCCTCAGCTTCGGCGTCGTCCCGTGCGGCGGCCTCGAAACCTTCTCCAACGGCTTCCTCCCCGCCACCTACCAAGCGACACAACTGCACGCCGAAGGGGTCCCCATCGACAACCTCCGCCCCGGCGACCGCAGGCCCGGCGTCCAGCAGGCCCAGCTCGCGCTGCTGCGCGGCCAGGACGCCGACTTCGCCCGCTCCGTCGCCGGCGACCGTGCGGTCAGCTCCGCGATCCGCAACTACGAACTCGCCTACCGCATGCAGTCGCTCGTCCCCGACGTGCTGGATCTCGCCCAGGAATCGCAAGCGACGCAGCGCCTCTACGGCATCGACTCAACCGTTCCGACGAAGCGCCTCTACGGCATCCAGTGCCTGCGCGCTCGGCGACTCGTTGAATCGGGCGTGCGCTTCGTCGAGATCGCCTGCCCGCCCGGCGCGTCGAACGGCGCCTGGGACCAGCACGGCGACCTGAAGCGGGGCCACGAGAAGAACGCCCTCGACACCGACCAGGCGATTGCCGGTCTCATCAAAGACTTGAAGCAGCGCGGCCTGCTCGACGAGACGCTGATCGTCTGGGCGGGCGAGTTCGGCCGCACGCCGCACTCGGCGGGCAGGGATGGCCGCGACCACCATCCCGAAGGCTTCAGCGTCTGGCTGGCCGGCGGCGGCGTGAAAGGGGGCGTCGTCCACGGCGGCACCGACGAACTGGGCATGCACGCCGTCGACAACGTCTGCACCCTCCACGACCTGCACGCCACCATCCTGCATCTGTTGGGCGTCGACCACGAACGCCTCACCCACCGCTTCGGCGGCCGCGACTTCCGCCTCACCGATGTGCACGGGCATGTCGTCAGCGAAATCCTGGCGTGAGCCGACTCAACGCACCATCAGAACCAGGCGCCAAACGACGCTGGCCAGCACGCACGCGAACCCGGCCAGGATCACGAAGCTCGTCAGCGGCATCCGGCGCCGGCGGCCCAGTTCCCGCGCGATCTCGTCGTCGCGCATGCGCGGATCGAGCCGGCCCTCGTTAGACGGTCCCGACAGGCTGGCGAGAAGGTAGCCGAGGATCACGAGGACGATCCCGCCGGCCAGCAGATACCACGGCAGTCCAGCCACGCCACGCTCCGTTTTCGCCTGCTCCCCATTCGTTCGGCGTCGCGCCTTGAACCGCGTTTGCTCCTACCCGAAGATCGCCTCGACGGGCCGGCCTTCGCAGACGCGGTGGGGGCGGGACTCGCGGTCGCGGATCTCCGTGTCGGCGGGGATGCCGAGGGCGTGGTGGATGGTGGCGAGGAGGTCGTCGGGCGAGACCGGGGTGTCGCGCGGGTAGGCGCCGAGGCGGTCGCTGGCGCCGTGGACCTGGCCGCCGCGCACGCCGCCGCCGGCGAGGAGGGCGGTGTAGCACGGGCCCCAGTGCTCGCGGCCCTGCTGCGGGTTGATGCGCGGGGTGCGGCCGAACTCGCCGACGGCGACCACCAGCGTCTCGTCGAGCAGGCCGCGCGTTTGCAGGTCGTCGAGCAGGGCGGAGTAGGCGCGGTCGAGGGGCGGGATGCAGTAGTTCGCCTTGAGCATGTCGAAGCCGCTGGCGTTGCCCAGGCCGGCGGTGCCGCCGTGCGTGTCCCAGACGTTGGCGATGCGGCCAGTGGGCATGAAATGCATCCACACGCACGAGACGAGCCGCACGCCGGCTTCGACGAGCCGGCGGGCGAGCAGGAAGCTTTCGCCGTACTCGTTGCGGCCGTAGCGTTCACGGAGCTGGGCCGGTTCGAGGTCGAGGTTGAAGGCACGGCGTGCTTGGGAGGACGCGAGCATGCGGTACGCCTGTTCGCGGTAGCCGGTCAGGCCTTCGGTGGAGCGGCTGGCTTGCAGCTGGCGGTCGTGCTGGTCGAGGAGGCTGACCAGGCCGCGCCGGGCGATCAGTCGTGAAGCATCGAGGTCGGCCGACAGGTCGAGCGAATGCGTGGCGCGTTCGTTGGAGTTGGGGGCTTCGCGCGGTTCCATCGGGTCGTGGCGCGGGCCGAGCCAGCCGGCGTGCGTGCCGGAGTAGGTGACGCCGTCATGCCCGACGGTTCGCGGGATCGTCACGCAGGTGGGCAGGTCGCCGGCGGGGAGGATCGACGACAACACCGATCCGACATAGGGGAAATCGGTCCGGTTGCGGGCGTTGCGTGGCGAGATGAGTGATGCGTTCTGCCGGCCGGTCAGCGTGTGGTAGACCGACGGTTCATGCACGTTGTTGGCGTGCGACATGGATCGCAAAAACGCGACCTTGCCGGTGTGCCGGGCGAGCAGCGGCATCTGGTCGCACACCTGGATGCCGGGCACGGCGGTCTGGATCGGCGAAAATTGGCTGCGCATCCCCTGCGGCAGATCGGGCTTCATGTCCCACATGTCATGCTGCGGCGGCCCGCCCCACAGGAACAGCAGGATGCACGACTTCGCCCGGCCTCCGCTGCGAGGCGCCGGGTTCGCGCGCGTGTTTTCCGCGCCGAGCAGCGACGGCAGCGTGAGCGAACCGAGGCCGACTTGTCCCAACCGCAGCATCGCGTCGCGCCGGTGGATCATGGCGAAGGTTCCTTGAGGGTTCGACCCCGCCGCCTAACGGCAGCGGGCTTGATAGGATTGTCGCGCGGTTCGACCCCCACCAATCGCTGCGCTCATGGTGGGGCTTGGGTGTTTTGCAATCTGAGATCCGCAATCCGCAATCTGAAATCGCAAGTCATCCCTTCGCGCGGTTCTGGATGACGACGAAGGCGTTCTGGGCGTGCTGCATGAAGTCGCGGTCGTTGAAGTAGATCTTCATCGCGTTGTTGATGGGCTGTAGGCTTCCTTTGGGAGTGCCGACGAGGGCGAGCAGCTTGCAGGCTTCGATGCGCAGGTTGCGGTCCTGGGCGACGACATAGGGGACGACGTACGGCTCGGCCATCGGGCCGCAGTTCTGCAGGGCTTGCCGGGCTTCGGCGCCGTCGAAGAAGTGCCCGATGCGGCCGGCGAGTGCGGCGAGGCCCTGGGGGGCCTTCATCTTGCCGAGCAGCTGGACGATCTCGCGGTTGCCGAGCTTGTTGTTCTCCATCTGCTGGAGCAGGCGCGGGATGTTGTCGGGCGTGCCCCAGGTTTCGAGGGCCTTGACGACATTGCCCTGAACCCCCTTGTCGGCGGCGTAGCCGTCGATGGCGCGGGCCACGTCGGTTCGCTTGGCTTCGAGGAGCGGGGCCTTGATGAACCATTCGAGGGCGGCGTTGCGGCGCTGGTCGTTGTTGTCGGCGAGGTCCTTGATCGACTGCGTGACGAGCGTGTCCTGCTTCGTGTTGAAAGCGCGGAGGATGTCCTGCACGGCGCTTCTGCGGCCGCCGTCGGGGTCGTTGAGGTGGACGAGCAGACCTGGCTCGGCGACGGGGCCCAGGGCGATGAGGGCGTCGCGGGAGACGGCGCCGTCGAAGACGTTGCCGAGCTTGCTCGCGATGATCGCGGCGGCGGGGGCGTGCTTGAGAGGCTGTTTGAAAAGGCGAATACTGGACAGAAAGATACTGCCTGAAGGCCTGAAAAACACGGTTTTTCGGGTTTAGTGGAGTGCCAATTCCGC
>JAYSSW010000357.1:0-4289 GCA_043720335.1 Planctomycetia bacterium | reverse complement strand
AAACTTCCGCCGCTACCGCAGGGCGCCACGCAGGTAGAGGTCCCCCGCGACCGGCTCGCAGGTCATATCGCTGATGCGGAGCGCGTCGCGCATCCACTCGATGCCGCGACCGTGCAGCGGCGATTTCGCCCCGGCGCCGCCGATGAGTTTGGGGGCGATGAAGACGTGGATCTCATCAATCAGGCGAGCGTCCATCAAACCGCCCAGCACCTCCGCCCCGCCTTCGATCAAAAGATTCGACCAGCGCCGCCGACCCAACTCTTTCATTAGCGCGTGCAGGTCCGGCCTGCCCTTGTCACCTCCTGGCAGCACCAGCACTTCGCAGCCCGCGTCGCGCAGGGTCGGCGCCTCGACGGTCGTCGCAACCAGTGTTGGCGTTTCACGCGCGGTCCGCACCAGCTGCGATCCGAGCGGCAGTCGGCCCTGGCTGTCCAGCACCACGCGCGTCGCGGTTCGTGCGCCGGCTGGGCGGGCGGTCAGCTGCGGGTCGTCGGCCAGCGCCGTCCCGATGCCGACGAGGACGCCGTCCATCCGGCCACGCAGTTGCTGGACGATCGCGCGCGACGATTCGTTGCTGATCCATTTCGAGTCGCCGGTGTGCGTGGCGATGCGGCCATCGAGCGTCATCGCCCATTTGGCATGGACACGCGGCCGGCCCAGGCCGAGCAGCGTGAGGTACGGCGCGTTCTGCACGCGGGCCAGCGATTCACACATGCCGAACTCGACAGCGACCCCGGCAGCACGGAGAATCGCCGCCCCCTGGCCCGCGACCTGCGGAAACGGATCCTCCAGCGCCGCCACGACGCGCGCCACGCCGGCCCGCAGCACCGCGTCGGTGCAGGGAGGCGTCTTGCCGTGGTGGCAGCACGGCTCCAGCGTGACATGGAGCGTCGCGCCGCGCGCCGCTTCTCCCGCGTCCGCGAACGCGGCCACCTCGGCGTGGGCCTGGCCATGCTTCGCGTGCCAGCCTTCGCCGACGATCTGGCCGTCGCGAACGACGACGGCCCCGACCAGCGGGTTCGGCTCGACGTGGCCTCGCCCGCGCTCCGCCAGTTCCAGGGCACGCCGCATCCAGGTTTCGTCGTTGGGTTGCATGCGGCTATCGTATCGTCCCCGAACCGTTCGCGGGCGAAAGGTGTCTTGTCATTCGCGCGACTGCGCGGACAATAACAAGACGTGTTTCGAGGTCCGCTTTTTCACGAAAGGGCTTTTCCCGTGCATCCGAGCGTTGCGGTGGTAGGTGCGACTGGTGCGGTGGGCGAGATCATGCGCATGGTCCTGGCCGAGCGCCATTTCCCGATGCGCAGCATCAAGTTCCTCGCCTCCGAGCGCAGCGCGGGCAAACCCATCGAATTCAACGGCAAATCGCACGTCGTCGAGCTGATCCGCCCCGAGGCGTTCACCGACGTGGACATCGTGCTGTCGTCGACGCCGGCGTCGGTCAGCCGCGAGATCAGCCCGGTCGCCGCGAAGGCGGGGGCGATCGTCATCGACAACTCGAGCGCGTGGCGGATGGACCCGCAGGTGCCGCTGGTGGTGCCGGAGGTGAACGCCGAGGCGCTGCGAGTCATCCCCAAAGGGATCGTGGCGAACCCGAATTGCTCGACGATCCAGATGGTGGTGGCGCTGAAGCCGTTGCACGACCTGGCGCGGATCAAGCGGGTGGTGGTGTCGACCTACCAGGCGTCGTCGGGCAAGGGCGCCAAGGCGGTCGAGGAGCTTGACGCGCAGATCGCCGCGCTGGGCCGGGGCGAGAAGATCCCCGCGTCCGCCTGCCACGCCGCCCAGCTCGCCGACAACGTGCTTCCTCACGACTGGAAGCCGGGCGAGGACGGCTACAGCGAGGAGGAGACGAAGATGATCCAGGAGACGCGGAAGATCATGGGGGACGACACGATCCTGGTGTCGCCGACGACGGTGCGGGTGCCGGTGCGCATTGGCCATTCGGAATCGATCAACCTGGAGTTCGAGAGGCCGATCACGCCGGAGCAGGCGCGCGAGGCGCTGCGCAAGGCGCCGGGCGTCGTGGTGCTGGACGACTACGCGAGCGGCGAGGTGCCATTGGCGCTGAACTGCGTGGGCCGCGATGAGGTGTTCGTGGGCCGCATCCGCCGCGACCCGACGGTGGCGAACGGGCTGAACCTGTGGGTGGTCGCTGACAACCTGCGCAAGGGCGCCGCCACGAACGCGGTGCAGATCGCCGAGACGCTGGTGCAGCGCGGCTGGCTGCCGCGGAAGTAGGGAGCAGGGAGTTCAAGCCCCAGGGCGCAGCGAAGCGCAGCCCTGGGGGTGATGAATCATCGGAGTGAAAGGAGGAACAACATGATACCGGGCATACGTCGCGTCATGATTTCCTCCCGTAGCTCAGAGGCACGAGCAGGCGCCTTATAAGCGCCGGGTCGCTGGTTCGATTCCAGCCGGGAGGACCTGGCGGTTCGTTCCCGAATCGCTCCTGCCTTGAGGTTTCCACGAAAGGCGGACGAGATGCGGAAGCTGCTGGGGTTGCTGGTGGTGGTCGGCTCGCTGGTGTCGCCGCTGGCGGGGCGGGCGGAGCCGTTGAAGTTCTCGGCCACCGGCTGTGGGCCGTACGCGCCGGCGGAGGAGCCGCTCCTGGCGCGCTACGTCAAGATGGTAGGCGACGACGGGCAGAGCGAGTTCCTCGTCCACCTCGGCGACATCGTCACCGGCAAGCGCAAGAACTGGCCCGAGTCGCAGTTCGCCAAAGTCGCCGCCCTCCTCAAGCCGTCGAAGATCCCCGTCTTCGTCCTGCCCGGCGACAACGAGTGGAACGACCAGAACGACCCCGACCAGGCGTGGAAATTCTGGACCAAGCACTTCCTGCACTTCGACAAGCAGTTCAAGTACGCCCCGAAGATTGAGCGGCAGAAGGTGCGCGACGAGAACCTGGCCTGGACCAGCAAGGGGGTGCTGCTCGTCGGCATCAACCTCGTCGGCGGCCGGGTCCACGACAAGAAGGAATGGCAGGCGCGGCACCAGCAGAACGCCGACTGGGTCAAGGAGCAGTTCGAGCGGCACAAGGACGGCACGCGCGCGGCGGTCGTGATGGCGCAGGCCGAGCCGGCGAAGGACCATGAGGACTTCTTCAAGGCGTTCGTCCAGCACGCCAAGGCGTACGGCAAGCCGGTGCTGTACCTGCACGCCGACGGCCACGTCTGGCAGGTCCACAAGGGCTGGCGCCGGACGCCGAACCTGCTCCGCGTGCAGACCGACATGGTCGGCGCCGCCCCGCCGGTGCTGGTGACGGTGACCGACGACGCCGACACCCCGTTCGTCTTCGACCGCCGCCTGGCGAAGAAGTAGGGGGAAGCGGGTCAGCCCGCCGCTGGCTGATGCTGGGGCGAGGCGATCTCGCACGGGACGATCGCCAGCTTGTAGCCGATGCGATGCATCGCCTTGGCGAGCGCGCCGAGCGACAGGTCCTTGCGCCCGGCGAGGACATGGCTGAGCATGTCCTCAGCGATGCCGCTCGCCTCGCAGAAGGCGCGCCGGGTCTCGAACTGGGAACTGGCGATGCGGAGCAGGTCGTCGCGGTAGTCGGGTTCGCGGGCGAACCCCAGCGAGACCGCGATGCGGCCGCTCAAGTCCTGCGCGAGCTGGAAGCCAGGCGATTGGACGGCCTCCATGCGGGTCAGCCCGCGCGACTCGTAGAAGGGAAGCACTTTCGAGGGCCAGTAGTTGTCGAAGTCGCACCAGCGCTGCATCGGTGCGGCATCGCTTGACATCAACTCGTCCGCGCGCAGGTGAAGCTCGGCAACCATGGCCCGTTCGTCCACGTCGAGGCTTTCGAGATTCCATTCCCTGCCACGGAGGTCGGTGTAACTTTCAAGTCGCTGGTTCATGGTCAGGTCCGATCATTTCAGCTTGTCCAGCCACGCTCAAGTAGATGAACTCCTGAGCGAACTGCAGACAGGCTTTTGCCAATAGATTGCGCAGTTCGTCCACTCTTTGAGGTGCGATGGCGACGGTGTATTTTCGAGATGTATCGTTGCCTCTTCTCCCAGTTCGCGGGTTTTCCCAGCTCCCAGCGTATTCTCCAGGAGAAACGGTATAGTCGAAATTATTTCCAATCAGCTCGTTTACAAGCCAATGCCATACATGCACAGAGTGAGGGGTTCCGTCCGAGATTTCTGTATCTCGGTGCATTGGGATCAAAAACGCGCATTCATTTCCGGTAACCGTTCACCGGCTTTTCCCAGGCGCAGCTGGCGGCGGAGCGATTTCATAGGCTGACGAGCATGGGCGATGTCACCTGTGCGGGCTGTCGCGAA
>JAYSSW010000356.1:0-4290 GCA_043720335.1 Planctomycetia bacterium | reverse complement strand
GCCGCCGATCCCGGCCGGTCGCTTGAAGCGTTGGTCGGGCGCACGGTCGGCGGCTGCACCATCGTGAAGCTGCTCGGCCGCGGCGGCATGGGCGCGGTGTTCCTGGCGCAGCAGCTCAGCCTCCAGCGTTCGGTAGCGCTCAAGGTGATGCTGCCCGACCGTGGCGGCGACGCGCAATTCGCCGAGCGTTTCGTGCGCGAGGCGCGCCTGGTGGCGGCGCTCAACCATCCCAACGTGGTGCAGGTCTTCGACGCCAGCCGCGATGCCGACGGCATGCTGGCGATGGTGATGGAGTTCGTCCCCGGACGCACCCTCGGCCAGCTCATCCGCGACCAGGGCGCGCTGCCGCCGCCGGTGGCGCTGGCGCTAATCCGCCAGGCCGCCGACGGCCTGGCCGCGGCGCACGCCAAGAAACTGGTCCACCGCGACATCAAGCCCGACAACCTGATGGTCGACGGCGACGCGCGGCTGAAGGTGATGGATTTCGGCCTCGCCCGGGCCAACGAAGGCGGCGGCGACAACCAGTTGACCATGAGCGGGATGATCTTGGGCACGCCCAACTACCTCTCGCCCGAGGGCGCGCGCGGCGAGGTCACCGACATCCGCAGCGACCTCTACTCGCTCGGCTGCACCCTCTACCACATGCTCGCCGGCGAAGCCCCCTTCCCGCGCGGCTCGCTCACCGAACGCATCATCCAGCACCTCGAAGCGCCGCCCCCCGACGTGCGCAAGCTGAACAAGGCGATCCCGACCGGGCTGCTCCGCGTCCTCTACAAGATGCTGGCGAAGGACCCGCTCGACCGCTACCAGGCGCCCGCCGACCTGCTCGTCGACCTCGACAAGCTCGACCGCGTCGCCAAACGCGAGGAGCGCGCCCGCGCGCTGGACGCGGCGAGCGGCAAGCCGCGTGTCAACGACCCGACGCAGGTCGTCGAGTTGCCGGGGCACGCGGCCGAGTTGGCGGGCGAACCGGCGGTCGAGCCGGCGGGCGAGCCGGCGGGCGACGAGTTGTACTTCGAGAGCATGGAGAAGCCCGCGAAGCCCGTGCGGGAGAAGACGCGCAAGGGGCCGAAGGAGCCGCGCACGGCGCAGGGGGAGAAGGACAAGACGCCCGTCCCCGTCAGCGCGGAGAAGCCGGCCGACGACGACGTTCTGCTGGTGGCGCCGCTGCCGAAGGGGAAGGACGCGCGGAAGCTGCGCGACGACCCGGACGACGCGAAGGCCGCGCCGCTGGAGCAGCCCAAGCCGAAGAAGCCGCGCGAGAAGCGCGAGCCGAAGGAGGCGGAGGCGAAGCCGGTGCAGGCGAAGGCGCCCAAGGAGGCGCGGGAGTCGTGGGACGCGGCGCCTGCGGAACCGGAAGCGGAGGCGAAGCCGGTGCAGGCCAAGGCGCCGAAACGGCTGCGCGACGACGACATCGACGCCGAGGACGAGCCGCTCCCCGTGCAGTCGAAGGGGCCGAGGAAGCTGCGCGACGAGGACATCGACGACCCGCAGCCCGTGCAGGCGAAAGGCCCCACCTGGGTCCGCGACGAGGACGACGACGAGGAGACGCCGACCCACAAGAAGGGGGGCGTCAACGCCACGCTGCCGCCCTGGATGTTCATCGCCGGGGCGGCCGGGCTGCTGGTCGTCATCAGCGTCATCTTGCTTTTGACGAGCGGCGGCCCCGCGAAGAAGAAGGAAGAACCGCCCCCGCCCCCACCGATTGTCACGAACCCCGACGACAAGAAGGACCCGCCCTTCGTCCGTGTCGACACGTCGCCGGAGAAGATGGGGATCGGCGATCTCGGGCTGCCGATGCTCGTCAAAACGTCGCTGGTCGCCGACCGCCCGGCGCTGCGGCGCGAGTTCCTCGGCCCCTTCAAAACCTTCCCCGAAACACCCGACAAAGCCCGCGTGCTGCGCGTGTCGCGCGGGGCGGCGCCGGGGCCGGACACGTTCCGCTCGCTCGCCGAAGCGCTCGCCGCGACCAAGCCGAACAGCGCCACAATTCTCGAGATCCACGACCCCGGCCCGCACTACTGCTCCGCCCTGCCGCCGCTCGACCGGTGTGAAATCCACCTGCGCGGCGGCAGCGGGCAGCGGCCTCTCCTCGTCTGGGATCTCCCCAGGTCGACCGAGAAGGACAAGGCCCCCGCCGCCTGGTGGTCGCAGTCGCGCGGCAAGGTCGTCCTCGACGGCGTCGATGTGGCCGTGCAGTGGGTCGATTCGCAGGTGGAATCGCCCGCCGCCCTCTTCGACCTCGTCGGGGCCGAGTTCCACGCCCGCGACTGCACCTTCGCCCAGGCCGGCAAGCACCCCCACGGTGTGACGGTCGTTCGGCTTACCGCCTCGAAGGACGCCAAGCCGAAGGAGAAGCCCGCCGCCACGCCGATCCGCTTCACCCGCTGCTACGCCCACGGCATCGACCTGACCGCGCTGTCCCTCGTCAACGCCTCCGCCGACGTGCTGGTCGAACAGTCGCTGCTCGTCTGCCAGCAGGCGCCGCTGCTGCGCATCGCCCAGCGCGAGGACGACACGGTGTCGCTGCGGCTGGTGCGCTCCACGCTGGTCGCCGGGCAGTTCGGCGTCCTCTTCCAGACGCCGTCCGACAAGCACGAAGCCCCGAAGGTCCAGTTCAGCGCCCTCGACTCGATCCTCGCCCGCAACGACACGTCGGCCAACGACGGCGACCTGCTCCACTTCCCCGAACCGCTCCAATCGCACCGCCTCGAATGGAAGGTCGCCAACAGCGCCTACGCCGGTTGGAAGAAGCTGCTGGCCTCGAAAGCCACCACGGTCGCCGGCCACGACGCGGCCAGCTGGCGCGCCCTCTGGCAGCTCGGCGAAAGCGACCAGGCCCTCACCGACACCTGGCCCAACACCCCCGGCACCCAGCTCGACGAGGTCAAACTCTCCGCCTTCACCCCCTACGACACCGCCCTCGGCTTCGTCGCCCGCAGCGCCACCGGCGCCATCGGCGCCCCGCTCAGCCTCCTCCCCGAAACCGCAGAAACCGCGCCGACCTGGGTCGCCCGCGTCTTCGAGCGCCGCCCCTTTGCTTCCCTTGGCGAACTGGAAGACGCGCCCCCGGTCATCGAAACGGCGATGGACGGCCTCTACCACGGCGAACGGATCGACCTGACCAAGATCGACCTCGGCCAGCACCTGCAGATGCGCCTCCAGGCCCAGAAACCCGCCCCGCGCGTCGTGCTGCACCTGACGGGACGGGGCGCTCGCCCAACCAGCCCGATCCGCGTCAAGGGAACCCATCTGGTTCTCTACTTCGAGCCGACCAAAGATGCGAAAGATCCGCTGACGCTCGAAGTCAGCCCGCGCAGCGTCGGCAACCAGGCGGCGCTTGTCGAGGTCGAGAAGGGGCATCTCGAACTGATCAACGCCCGCTTCCGCTTCGAGAACAACGCCATCGCCATCATGCCGGCCCACATGGTCAAGGTGCAGGAGGCCGACCTGACGCTGGTGCGCTGCACGCTGCAAGGCCCGCTGACGCGCGTGCCCGACACGTTCAAGGGGCTGGTCGCGTTCCACGGCGCCGGGGCGAGTCGGGCCGAGCCGTTCCAGCTCACGCTGCGCGACAGCGTGCTGCTGTCGGGCCGGCAGCTCGTCACGCTTTCCGATCCGGGCCTGCAGGTGCGGGCCAGGAACTGCGTCCTCGCTTCGCTCGGCAGCGGCGTCGTCTACGACGACGACGGCCCTCCCGTCCGCAATCCGCAAGCGTCGCTCGCCTTCGAGAACTGCACCTGGGCGGTGCGACAATCGGTCTTCGCATTGAAGCTCGGCAACAACGCGCCGACGTGGTTCGAGCCGATCCACCTGCAGATGCAAAGCTGCGTCTTCCTCGACCCGTTCGCAGAGTCCCCCGCTCAGTCGTCGCTGCTGCGCGCCCCCGAAGCGGCGATCGCGCGCGGCCTGGTCCGCTGGCAGGGGAAGCGCAACGCCATCGACCCGCGCTGGCACGCGTACTTCGCGCCGACGATGGCGGGAGCGGCGCCGGCCAGCACCCTCGCCGACTGGCAGCGCCTGTGGGGCCGCGCCGGCGAGCAGGACGCCGTGCCGCTCGAAGCCGCCCAGACCGCCAAGCTGCTGCTGACGCCCGACGCGCCGCAGCTCGACCGCCTCGCCCTGCCGCGCGACCCGCGCTTCACATCGCTCGGCGCCGATTTGGCCCGGCTGGGGCTGCTGAAGAAGAAGGGCTGAGAGCCTGTGAAAAATTGCTTTTCCCCGGAAAACAGTCGCCTCGGCAGCTGTCCACCGCGGGGGCCGGGCGCTAAACTTCCCTCATGGACATCC
>JAYSSW010000355.1:0-4290 GCA_043720335.1 Planctomycetia bacterium | reverse complement strand
TCGCCATTCTCTCCAGTCATGCGGGGACGGTGTCGCGGCTCCCATGCATCTGTCTTACAGCGCAAGAAGTTTAGTTCTTTGCGCAGCGATCAGTAATTCGAGCGGACGCGGCTCAACAAGACAACTAGACTGCCGATGGCAGTGGCCAGCTTCAACAGCTTGGGCAGCCGCCGGTGCGGCTTCGCGATGATCTTCGCTTCAATGTGCTGCGAAGCCGGCCGACGGCCCCGGGCGGCCGGCTGCGGAATCGCCGCGGGCGATGGCAGCTCGACGAACACCGGGCGGCGCTGCGGTGGCAGCACCATGTTCTCGCTGAGGACGGCGCACACGAAGACACGGCGTTCGTCGTGGCAGCGGATCGGTTCGCTGGGCGAGGTGGCGTGGACCTGGCGGAAGCCGAGCTGCAACGCTCGCAGGAGGTAGCGGCGGTTGACGGCCCAGCGCAGCGGCGGGCCGTCGCAACGCGACTGCGGCAGGGGCACCTCGGTGCAGGTGCGGTCCGCGTCGTCCTTGGCGCGGAACGCCACGGTGCGGTCGAGGTCGACCGTGATCGGCGCCTGCTCCGCGTTCTGCATCGGCAGCCCCGGTAGGATGCGCATCAAGCCCTCCACTTCCTCCTCGGCGATGGTCCACGTGGTTCGGCTGTCGGCGGTTTTGGCGACCACCTTGTCGACGAGCGGGAAGCGGGCCTCGGTCACGATGCGCAACGCGATCGTCCAGCGGCCGATGTTGAAGAGCACGTGTGTGGCGGTGCGGGCCACCGTGACCGGCTCGTCGGCAGGGAGTTCCTTCGCAACGAAGACCGGCGAACGGTGCACCAGCACGTCGTCCTTCCAGGGGAACGAGAAGCCGCGCTGCAGCAGGAGCTGCTGGCCGTCGGTGGCGACAAGTTCGCCCAGGTTCCCTCGCATCTGCACGTGATTGATCGCTTGCGGCGAGGCGGCGCGGCTGGTGGCCTCCATCGCGTGCCGCAGGGCGAGTAGCAGGTCGGAGCTGTTGACGCGGCGCTGCTTCGGCCACGCGGGGAACGGTGCGGTCGGAGCTGTTGGGGCCGTGAACCGGCACTGGCAGGGCTGGCCCTCCCGTTCCCAGCTCGCCTCTACCTGGCGGTCGGGCAGCGTCTGGAATGTGACAGCGCCGTTGTCACGGCCTTCGCACGCCGTCAACGCTTCCCAGGAAAGGATCGCTTCCTCGGCCGAGGACGGAGCCGGGTCATGCAGGGCGAAGGCGAGGTCGGGCAGCACGCAGCGCAGCCAGACGCCGTCCTTGCCCGCAGCGATCTGCACGGTCGGCTCCCTGGCTCCCTTCGGCAGCGCTCGCTGCATGGCCGCGCGGAAGGCAAGCAGCGTCGAACGAGGCACGGCGATCATCAGGATCTCCTTTCGGGAAAGAAGTGCCATCGCCCCGTCTCGCTTGAGACAGGGCGATGGCATTGGAATCAACTCAAGTCCGGCGGATTCGCGGACAGGCCATGCGCTTCGATCCACGTCGTCTCCGCCGCGATCGCATCGGAGCGGCGTGCGAACGGGCCGAGCTGAGGGCCGCCGCTCGGCGCCAGGTCAGCCCACCAACGGCCCGTCGCGTCCGGCTCCACGTGGCTGGCCCGGCGGATCGATAGCTCGCCCAGCGGAGACAGGTCGAACGCCTCGTCGTAGAGGCCGCGCACGGTCGCCTGCGCGTCAATCACCAGGCGCATGGCCGCCTCCTTCCGCCATGCGCACGATGCGGCGGCGCGGACGCTCCACCAGCAGCGCCTCCAGCGAGCCCTGCACCTGGCCCATCTCCTGGGCAATCTGGCGCCGCAGCGCCTCGTCGCTCCGCAGGGCCGCCGGCGTCACGCCGCGCACCAGCTCCTGCGCCTGGTCGACGAGCCGGTCGAGGTCGGCGCTCGACCGCACCGACAGCTTGCGGAAGCGGTCGAAGAACGCGTGCAGGTTCGCCACCGCCGAGTCGCGGAACACGCGCCGCTCGCCCGCCGAGTCGTCCTGCACCCGCTCCGTCAGGTGCTGCACCAGCTTCGAGAATTCGGCCACGAACGCCAGCTCCACGGCCTGCGCGAACCGTTCCGCGACGCGCTGCTGCTCCTGCTGGTACAACTCCGGGCTGATGCGCCGCAGGTACGACGGCGGCTCGATGGCCGGGAAGTCCCAGGCCACGGCGAAGCGGCCACGCACCTCGCCGGGATAGTCCCCCGCGTGGTAGAGGCTGCCAAGCCGCTGGCGGGCGTCGGCCTGGATCTGCGTGAAGACGGCGTTGAGCGCCTGCTCCGCCTCGGCCAGCTCGTCGCGAAAACCTTCGAGCGTGTGCACGAACGCTTCGAGGTCGGACTGCCGCAGCAGCCGCAGACCCGGCTCGGGGTACGGCAGCGTCAGCCCCTTCCAGTACTTCACGATGCGGCTGCGCAGCGTGGTGAGGCGGCGGAACGCCTCGTGGCGGGTGTCGATCAGCTTCTTGCCCGCGGTCAGCAGTTTGCCGTCGGCGCGGCAGGCGAGGCCGACCTCCTCCTTCTGCTGCGCGGTGAGGGTTTTGTGCACGCCCCACCAGGTGAAGTGGACACGCACGGCCGCCGCCACGCGGCGCCGGTCCAGCCCGCGTCGTCGGGCAGTTCCATCGCGTCGGGAAGGTGGAAGGCGCTGCGGTGCATGCGCCAGATGCCCGCCTTGTCGTCGGCGCCCGGCAGGTCGAGGAAGAACAGGCCGTCGAGCCGCTCAGCGCGGGTGAACTCGGGGGGCAGCCTGCGGATGTCGTTGGCGGCGCCGACGAAGAAAACGTCGGACTCGTGGTCGGCGAGCCAGCTCAGCAGCGTGCCGAACAGCCGCGTCGACACGCCGCTGTCTCCCTGGCCGCCGACGCCGGAGAGCGCCTTGTCGAGCTCGTCGATGAACAGGACGCACGGCGCCATGGCGTCGGCGACGCGGAGGGCCTGGCGGATGTTGGCCTCAGTGGCGCCGACGAGCGAGCCGTAGAGAGCGCCGAGGTCGAGGAGCAAAACAGGCCGTCCGCACTCGTTGCCGAGGGCGCGGGCGAAGCAGCTTTTGCCGGTGCCGGGCACGCCCAGGAGGAGCGTGCCGCGCGCCTTCACCGAGGCGCCGGGCCGCAGCGAACGACGGCAGAAATCCTTGAGATTGGCCAGGCCGCCGAGAGCGTCGAACGACTCGGTCCCCTGGTGCAGCCGCAGCAGGTGGTTCTTGCGCAGCGTCTGGCCTTTAATCTCCCAGACGACATCGGCACGCAGCGCGCTGTGCCGGGCCAGCGACAACGCGAACGCCCCTTCGGCCTCGTAGCATTGTCTCGCCCTGCGGCGACACGACGACCTCGATCATGTGCTGCATGAAGGGTTCCTCGAAGGTTGAGTGGTTGGGGAACCAGAACGACGAAAGGCGATTCAGGCGTGCGTGAGGATCTGGAGCTGGATGCTGCCGTCGTGCAAGGGCTGTTCGCTCACGGAGTAGCCCTTGCGGCGAGCTTCGATCAACGTCTTCTCGACCGCGTAGGCCTGCAGCAGCCGGTCGAACTCCCGCTGCTCGCCCCAGCGGCCGCCATAGTTGTCGAGATGGACCGCGCCGGCCGCGAGGTCGACGACCACCGGGAACTGCCAACCGGGCAGGCGCACCGCCAGCCCGCTGACGCTCGCGCTGAACATCGGCACCGTCTCCTGCACCGGCGCCGTCAGGTCGAGCCGACGGCACGCCGCCGCCAGCGCCTCCCCGTCGCGCACCTTGGTTTGCACCGTCACCACATGGCTCATGGATGGATCTCCTGGAAAAAACAGCGCAGCTCCGCAGCTTCCCAACGTGGGAAACGGGGGAGCTTTGCTTGAGTCGAATGGAACCTCTTCTTCGGACACAAGGTTGCCTCGCCCGCGCCACGATGCCACGGATTCACGTCGACCCGCTGACCGTGAGCTCGGCGGCAAGCAAGTTGAGCGTGAGGTCACGATCAACAGGGACGCGGCGCAGCCACTTGGCGAACTGGTGGACCATCAGCCCGGCGGCGATTGACGCGGTGTAGATCGTCGACCGCGCCGTGCATGGCCCGGAGTGGGCCTCCTCCGCGGGGAACAACGTGCGCCCGTAGTCGTCGTCGATCGCGGGAGCCGGCGAGGCGAGCACGCGCATCACCTCGCCGTGCATGCGGCCGTCGAAGAAGCAGCTCGCCCCGCCGCGCAGCGACTCCCAGAGCATCCTCCGCGCCGCGATGGTATCGACGCAGCAGAAGACGGCCAGGTCGCAGTCCACCGCGAGCTGGTGGGTGGTCGAACGCTTGAAGCGGTCGGGAACCGCCTCGGCG
>JAYSSW010000354.1:0-8957 GCA_043720335.1 Planctomycetia bacterium | reverse complement strand
AGGAGCCTCGCCCTCCCGGCCGCGGAAAACACTCGCCGTCACTTCGCCCGGTCTTGCAGCCACGCGGTGATCTCGGCGTGCAGCTGGCGCAGGCCCTCGGCCACCGCGACCAGCTGACGGGCCTGGTTGCGGTTGTCCTCGCTGTCGCGCTGGCGGAGCTGGTCGAGGCGTTTCTTCAGCAGCCCCGCGTGCAGGTTGTCGAGCAGCGCGAACTTCTGCAGCGTCAGGCGGTCGTCGGCTTCGCGCAGCGTCTTAGCAACGTCTTTCGCCTTGGCGAGCTGGTCCTTGAACTGCGTCGGCTCCAGCTTCGGCCAGGTCTGGTAGACGAACGCCCGCGCCTCGGCGTGCTTGTCGCTTTTGACCGCCCAGGCGGTTTGAAGCTTCGTGAGATGGTCCTTCACCTTGGCCTGGTCGGGGCTGGCCTGCAGCACCTTCTCGTACAGGGCGATGGCCGGGGCGAAGTCGGCTTCGCCTTCGAGCAGCCGGGCACGTTCCAGCATCTTCTGCAGGCCGAGCGACGCTTCGCCGCCGGGGTCTTTGGTCAGCACTTCGAGCCGCTGCGCGAACTGCACCACGTCGGCGTGGCGGCGTTTCAGCTCCTCCAGGCGTTGTTCGCCTTCGCGCAGGTCGAGGCGGGTCGCTTTCTGCGCGCGGATCATCTGGGTCAGCTCGTCGCGCTCACTGGCGAGGTACTGCACCTCGCCATCGAGCACCTTCGCGCCGGCATGGCCGTGCTCGAACGCCGCCTGCACCGACAGCGCGAGCAGCCGATTCGCCTCGGCGGATCGCTCCGACGCGAGGGCGAGATTCTCGTACAGCCGGCGCAGCCAGGCGTCGCGGCGGAACTCCAGGGCGGCCAGCGAATCGGCTTCGGGCTGGCGCTGGAAGCGCAGCGTCAACGGCTGGTCGTCCACGAGCGCGAACGGCACCTGCGAGCGGACGCGGCCCCCATCGAGCAGCCGCACCAGCGCCAGGTTCGTGAACGGCTCCTTCGTCGAGGCGGTACCCTGCCGGCTCGTGGTCAGGTCGGTCTTGCCGTCCTGCGCGGGCCGCAGCACCTGGACGTGCATCCCGGCGAGGGGCTGGTCGCTCTCGTCGTCGATCAGCCGCACGCGCACCGGATGGGCGGCCGTGGTCAGCTTCAGGGCGCGGTAGCCGAGCACGCCGGGCGCATCAAGGGCGATGCGGTCCTCCTGGTAGCGGTGGAAGTAGCGGCAGCGGCACACGCCTTTGTTGGGCGTGTCGAGCACTTCGAGGTACGCCGACGCCAGCCGTTCCGCCCGTGTGCGCGGCCCGGCCTGCGTCATCTTGCTGACGGCGAACACGTCGCCTGGCTTGACCCAGCGCGCCAAGTCACCGCCCAGGTCGGCGGCCATGAGGGTGAGCTGTATTTCCTTGCCCGCCTGCGTAACGGTGCCAACGACGCCGAAGTCGTCCTCGATCATTTGGGCCGCCAGCGCACCGACCCGGGCGCGGTCGTGGGTCTGGTTTCGTCGAACGACAGCGCTGGGCCGGCCGGTCACGCCGTCGTACTGGCGCGTTTGCAGGCGGTACTGGTCGGCGTCGTAGTCGAGCAGGACGAAGTGCGTCTTGTGCGGCGACACGTCCTCCAGCCCGTCGAGCGCCGCTTCGAGGCCGCGCCGCAGGACGACGCCGAGCATAGGATGGTCGCGCACCACGTCAACCGTGGCGAGCGGCCCGAGTGCGAGGCGGAGCTGGTCGCGCAGGTCGCTTTGCAGCTGCTCCTGGAAGAGCGGCGTGAACAGCCGATGCGGCACCAGGTGCAGAACGACACGGAGCGCGTACGCCTTGCCTCGCAGCGGGTCGAGCTGCGCCGAAGCGGGCGCCGCGGACGCGAGCAGCAGCAGGGCGATGCAGAGGGGTCGCATGGCGTCGCCTTGGGAGGAAGCGTTCATATAGCCCCCGGCTTGCCGGGGGTGCGGTGAAATCCAACGCCGGAGAACGGGAATGTGATCGTTTGCCTGTTTGGAGCGCGATCATTTTTCTTGTGCTGAAGAGGGATCGCGCCTCACCCCCGGCAAGCCGGGGGCTATATGAGCGAGTCTCACTCCAGGTCGATTTCCGCAGCTTTCAAGCTCTTG
Source organism: Planctomycetia bacterium (assembly GCA_043720335.1). GTDB lineage: Bacteria > Planctomycetota > Planctomycetia > Gemmatales > Gemmataceae > JAYSSW01. The sequence goes on along the minus strand of JAYSSW010000354.1, from coordinate 6,855 downwards.
AACGAGGTGCCGCTCTTGGGGCGGAGCTTCTCGACGAGGTTGCGGAAGTCAAGGACGCGCTGGACCTGGTCGTAGTTGTTCATCGACTGGAGGATGGGACGGGCCTGGGCCTCCATCTGGATCGCTGCGTCCTTGCCGGCGCCCGCCTTGGAGGTGTTGGCGAGCAGGTCCTTGAGGGCGAGTTCGAGCCGCTTCGACTGGGCCTTCCAGGCGATGAGGGGGGCCTTGCGGTCCTTCCCCTTGAGCGAGAAGTTGATGTAGTCGGTGCTGTACTCGTTCGCCATCTGGAGGATGCCGACGCCGATCAGGTGGATGGCCGGCTCGGGGTTGTACTCGGGCATGTTGGGGAACTTCATCTGCGCCAGGCCGACCATCGCCTCGATCTTCTCGGCCAGGCCGGGCGCCGGCTCCAGGCCCCCCTTGGCGGCGAGCACGCGCAGCAGCGTCGGCGCCAGCGCCCCCTCCACGTTCCCCTTCTTCTTGATCGCCGACACCGCCGGCGTCTGCGCCAGGGCCAGCGTTTCCAGGGCGCTGCGGCGCAGGTAGCGGGCGGCGTCCGCCTCCTCCTTCGGCATGTTGTTCGGCAGCTTCCGTTCGAGATACGCCACCAGCGCGTCGACGCGGGCCACGTCGGCCACCTTGCGGCGCATCAGCGTCTTGTTGTCGCTGTCGCTGTCCTCGGTGTACGGCGCGACCGGCATGTACTCCCGCATCGCGGCGATGGCGTGCAGCTTCACCGCGTCGTGCCGCTTGTCGTCCTTCACCAGCTCGGTGAGGTAGTCGCCCAGGTCGTCCTGCTTCAGCTTCGCCATCGACGGCAGCATCGCGGCGCCGTTGGCGACGACCATGCGGTTGCCCAGGAAGTCCATCTCCAGCAGCGGCTTCATCGCGCGCACCAGCGCGGGGCCCATCTGGTTGACGAACGCCTGCTTCCCCTTCGCGTTCTGCCCGCTGACGCGGCTGATCATCTCGTTGTCCATCTCGACCTGGAGATCGTGCATCTTCTTCGCGTCGGTGCGGATGATCGGCCAGTCGAGGCGGTGGACGTACCACTTCGCCGCCATCTCGATCGCCTCCTTGTCGGCGGCGGTCGGCTGGGCGCTGCCGTCGATCAGCTTCAGGATCTGCGTGCGGTACTTGCGCTGCGCCTCCTCGAGGTCGACCTTTGCGGTGAGCTGCGCGAAGCCAGGCGCGGCGCAGAAGGCCAGCAGCACGAGCGCGAGCAGCGGGCGGCGGGGAAGACGGGTCATCGGCGGGATCTCCTCAGGACGGGCCGCGCGGGAAGGATGGTTCGCGGGCCGCAGTCCTCGTGCGGATGTGGGAAGCGATCGAGGCTGACACGGCGGACCAAGCGGCGTCAAGCCGCTGGGCCGACGCCGGGGAGCCACCTTCATTGTACCACACGGCCCCGTGCTGGCCGCATCGAAGCGGCGTCCCTAAGCAAACCCTCAAGCCCCAGGATGAGCGAAGCGATTCCTGGGGGTTTGGACCCCCACCCTTGCGCGTTGCTCCAGGGTGGGGCTTGACTCCGCGACATGATCTCCCTCCTCACTCAACGCGACAAAAGCAAGGACCATCCCATGTTCGATCTGGCGGCGGTGCAGGCGGCGATTCGCGACGAGAAGCTTGACGGCTGGCTCCTCTACGACTTCCGAGGCCTGAACGTCCTCGCCCGCCGCGTCCTGCAGTTCTCCACCGACCACATGCTGTCGCGCCGCTGGTTCTACTTCATCCCCGCCGACGGCGAGCCGCGCAAACTGGTCCACCGCATCGAGAGCGGCGCCCTCGACCACGTCCCCGGCGGCAAGCGCGTCTATCTCCGCTGGCAGGAACTCGAAGCCGGCGTCGGCGCACTCGTTCTAGGCGCCAAGAAGATCGCCATGGAGTACGTCCCGCGCAACGCCAACCCCTACGTCTCACGCGTCGACGCCGGCACCATCGAGCTGGTCCGCTCGTTCGGCGCCGACATCGTCCCGTCGGGCGACCTCATCCAGCGTTTTGAAGCGGTCTGGGACGACGAGCAGTGGGCCATGCACCTCGAAGCCGCCCAGCACACGCGCTCCGCGTACGACGTGGCGTTCGGCTTCATCCGCGACTCGGTGGTCGCTGGCAAGCCGATCCGCGAGACCGACGTGCAGAACGTCATCCTCGCGCACTTCGAGAAGAACGGCGTGCAGGCCGACCACGCGCCGATCGTCGCCGTCGGGCCGCACGCGGGCGATCCGCACTACGCGCCGGGGCCGGGGCACGACGCGCTGATCCAGGAAGGGGACTTCGTGCTGATCGACCTGTGGGCCAAATGCAAGAAGCCGCGCGCGGTCTACAGCGACCTCACGCGGACGGCGTTCGTGGGGAAGGAGACGCCGGCGCGGGTGACGGAGATCTTCACCATCGTGGCCGCCGCCCGCGACGCCGCCATCGCGAAGGTGCGCGACGCGTTCGCGAAGGGGGAGCCGGTGATGGGCTGGGAGATCGACAACGCCTGCCGTGCGGTGATTGAGAACGCTGGCTACGGCGACTACTTCGTCCACCGCACCGGCCATTCGATCGGGCAGGAGGTTCACGGCAACGGGGCCAACATCGACGGCCTGGAGACGCAGGACCAGCGCCGCATCCTGCGCCGCACCTGCTTCTCCGTCGAGCCGGGCATCTATCTGCCCGAGTTCGGCGTCCGCAGCGAAGTCGACGTCTTCGTTGACGCCGACGGCAAGGTCCACGTCACCGGCGGCGACCCGCAGACCGAGGTGCCGGCGCTGCTGGCGTGACGTTGGAAACGAAAACAGGCTCGCGATCCCGGAGGATCGCGAGCCTGGCAAGTTTCCAAAAGTCGAGGCAGTGACTCCCAGCGCGAGATGAATGCCCAACGCGAGCTTCACCCAGTCACTGCCCCGATTTTCGTGCCGAGCGGCTTCCCGCGTCGACACGGGTATCATGCCTTGTTCGCCGTCGCCGTTCAATCGAAGCTTGAGGTTAATTCTGGGGAATCTCGGCAAAGTGGTCCGCTTCTGCCGGATGGTCCGAACGTGCCGCGAATGACGGCGTGGTCAGCGTTTCCGCCGCGCCGCCAGCGACGCCCGCTTGGATGCGGCCGTCGCGCCGATGTCGAGCGTCGTGACGCTCATGTCGATGGCTTTCGTCAGGGCCGCGTCGTTCTCCTGCGCTTTCGGGTATTGGTAGACGACCGCGACCTGGTGCTTGTCCTGGTGGTGATGGTAGACGCGGAACACGGGAAATTCCTTGAAAAGTGGATTGACCTCATCATTGGAGGTTTCTTGCTCCACTGCAATCGCTGGCATCTTGTCCGTTTGCCAGCTGACCGGCTGTAACGTGAGTTTCTTCAGCTTCAAGGTTGGGAAGCTGACGCTGAACTTCAATTCCTTTCTGTTCACTAATTGCAGCAGCTCTCGTACGTCATGCCGAAAATCTTCGACAGGCCATTCGCCCGCCTTGTACTTGTGGTCCTTGCTGCGCTCGGCGAGCAGCCCGGCGGCGACGAAGACGTTGTGCCCGTCCTTGCCGGCGTAGCGGCAAAGGAGGAGTTTGCCGTTGGTGTACTCCTTCGGCGCCGCGCCGTAGCCCTTCGGCAGCCGCAGGAACACGTCGAACGGCCAGGCGGGCACGTCCTTGTCGCCGTCCTTCCGCATCGGCTGGTCGATCGCGTCGCCGAGCTGCCGGCTCTCGTCGTCGAACAACCTCATGCGGGCCTGCTGCGCGTCGATGCGCTTCTCGTAGTCCGCCATGCCGCATCCCGCCGCCATCAGGGCGAGCGACGCCGCCAGCGCCAGGAACATCGGTCGGGGATGAGGGGTCATGGTTGCCTGCTGTCATCGTTGAAACATCGAAAGCCCGGCGAACGGCCTGCGTAAGCGGGCTGGTCCAAATTTGCAAGGATTGAAATATCCACCGGCCCGCTTACGCAGGCCGTTCGCCGGAACGCAAAATGAATCGGGTTTCGGACGCTTCCACTTCCCCCGACGTGGGAGACCCCCTCAGGATCGGACCAGCCAAGCAAGGCCGCGAAAGGGTATCTCGTAGCCGAGGAGACATACCCTGCGCGGGCAGGAATGAGTCTGCTTTCAGAGCCACGACTGGCAAGGAGTGGCTGGCCCCGCGCGACAATTTTGATTCCGGGCGTGGGATTCGGGTTAGCCACTCCTTGCCAGTCGTGGCTCCTGCGTCTCCTTTCACCCCTCGCAAGGTATGATCGCCCAGGGACGGCGGTCCCTGGGTTGTCCACCCGCTACTTCCGCTCGCGGCGGTCGTACAGGTCGGCACCGTAGCTGCGGTCGTCGAGCAGGTTCTCGGCGAAGTACTCCCACATCCGCTGCGTGAAGTAAGGTTGATAGGTCCCGAAGCCGTGCGCCTTGCCCGGCATGATGATGAGGTCGAACCGCTTGTTCGCCTTGATGAGCGCGTCGGCCAAACGGATCGTGTTGGCGGGATGGACGTTGTTGTCCATGTCGCCGTGGACGAGCATCAGCTTGCCCTTGAGGTTGCCCGCCAGCTCCGCGTTCGTCGGCACCTTGATCTTGAAGCGCGTGGCGATCTTCACCTCGTCCTTCTTCTCGTCGTCTTTCTTCGTCTCGTCTTTCTTGGTTTCATCTTTCTTCGTCTCGTCCTTCTTCTCGCCGCCGTCGTCCTCGGGGGGCATGACGCGCTTGTCCTTCTTGGCGACGGGGGGCGACTTCTTCGTGTCGTCCTTCTTGTCGATGGGGACTTCCTTCATGCCGTGGTAGCGTTCGGACCAGGTGTTGTTGTAGATGTTGTTGTCGTGGTTGCCGGCCGAGGAGACAGCGACCTTGAAGAAGTCGTTGTACGGCGGAACCAACAAGGCTGCGGCGGACATGAACCCGCCGCCGGAGTGGCCGTAGATGCCGACGCGGTCGAGGTCGATCCAGCGGTTGCGTGCGGCGAGCTGTTCGAGGGCGATTTTCTTGTCGGCGAGGCCGTAGTCGCGCAGGTTGCCGTAGCTGTGGTTCTGGTAGGCCTTGGAGCGGAGGGGGGTGCCGCCGCGGTTGCCGACCTGCACGACGATGAAGCCGAGCTGGGCGAGCTGCTGCTGCGGGCTGTACGCCTTGAAGGAGTGGGGCGTCGATTCGGTCTGCGGGCCGGGGTAGACGTGGGCGATGACGGGGTACTTCTTGGCCGGGTCGAAGTCGAACGGCTTGTAGAGGTTGCCGAACAGGTCGGTCATGCCGTCGGCAGCCTTGACGACGAACGTCTCGGGCATCTTCCAGCCGATCTCGCGGAGCTTGGTGAGGTCGGCGGTTTCGAGGTCCATGACCTTGGCGCCCCGCGCGTCGCGCAGCACGGAGGTGGGCACGCCGTCGGCGCGCGAGGCGTTGTCGACGACGAACTGCCGGGTCGGCGACAGGCGCGAGTCGTGGTCCTGGTCGCCCGGATCGAGCAGCGTGAGATTGGAGCCGTCGAAGTGGACGCTGTAGAGGTGGTTGTGGTAGACGTTCTCGCCGGCCTCGCGGGCGTTGCCGCGGAAATAGAGGATGCGGTGCTTCTCGTCGATGGCGACGATGGCGCTGGCGCGGAAGTCGCCGGCGGTGATGGCGTTCTTGAGCTTGCCGGCGCGGTCGTGCAGGTAGAAGTGCCCCCAGCCGGCCTTCTCCGACCACCAGATCATCTCGCTGGAGTCGTCGAGGACCTTCATCGGCTTGGGCGAGATGCTGGAGTTCTCGAAGCCCTCGGTGATGAGGCAGGACGACTTCTCTTTCAGCGCGTCGTAGGAGCAGAACTTGAGGTTGCGCAGCATCCGATCCATGCGGAGGAAACGCAGGTCCTCGCTGGTCTTGCCCCAGTGCAGGTCGCTGTACGACTCGTCCTTCCACTTGCAGTCGATCTTGACGAGGGTCTTCTTGTCGCGGTTGAAGACGTGCAGCTCGCTTCTGCGGATGTTCTCATCGCCCGGCATCGGGTAGGGGTACTTCATCAGCGTCGGGCGCGGCTCGGCCACGGCGTTGACGAGGTACAGGTCCTTCACGCCGCGCGAGACGCGGCGCATGACATGGAACGACTTCGAGTCCTTCGCCCAGGTCACCGGCGCCCGCGTCTTCTTGTCCTTGACGGTCTTCGCGTCCTTGCCGTCGGCGCCCTTCTCCTGCACTTCCTTGACGGCGTCCTTCTCCTTGTCGCTGTCCTTCTCCTTGTCGGTGTCCTTGTTTTTTTCCTTGTCCTTGTCGTCCTTCTGCTGCTGCTGCTGCTGGCCGCCGCCTCCGCCGAAGCCGCCGAAGGTGTAGTCGTCGGCGCCGTCCTTGGAGAGCTGGATGGCTTGGTCTTCCTTGCCCGCCTCGGCGACGAAGAGGTTGTGGTTCATGAGGTAGGCGACCAGGGCGCGGTCGGGGGAGAAGTTGCGGTAGTCGCCGCCGGCGCCGCCGAAGCCCTTGCCGCCGCCTTTGATGCCACCGCCGCCGCCTTTCTTCTGCTGGGGTTCGTCGTGGTGCTGCATCGCCTCGGCCTGGCGGATTTCGAGGTTGAGCAGGAAGCGTTCGTCGTCGCTGAGGATCTCGTCGTCGAACGACTGCTGGTCTTTCTTTTCGACCTTGGTGTCTTTCTGCTGGTCTTGCAGCTGCTTGAAGCGTTCTTCGCCGAGGGTTTCCTTCATGCGCTGCTGCTGTTCGGGGGTCATGGCGCCGAAGCCGGTGGGGAAGCGCGGGGCCTTGCCGAGCTTGGCGAGCTTCTCGGCGCGGAGGTCGTACTCGAACTGCCAGTCGTCGGCGACGAACTTGAACTTGGCGCCGTCTTCGCTGAGAGCGTGTGAAAAATTGCCATTTCCCCGGAAACAGGCGTCTCGGCAGCTGTCCGCAGCGGGGGCGTGGCGCTAAACTTCTCTCATGGACACCCACC
>JAYSSW010000353.1:0-4293 GCA_043720335.1 Planctomycetia bacterium | reverse complement strand
ATAGTGGGGCTTGGGGGATGCTGTTTTTTGCTACGGGCGCGGCGCGGGCGCAGGAGGCGCCGCGCCGGCGCGGCGGTTGGCAAGGGCGTTCAGGACGCGCTCCGGGGTGAACGGGGCGTTGGGGACGCGGACGCCGATGGCGTTGAAGATGGCGTTGCCGATGGCGGCGGCGGTGGAGATCGTCGGAGGTTCGCCGATGCCGATGACGCCGCGTTCGGGCATGTCCATCATGTGGACATAGATCTGCGGCATGTCCTGGATGCCGCCGAGCTTGTAGAACTCCATGTCGGGGTTGACCTGCCGGCCGGTCTGGCGGTCGTAGATGCACTCCTCGTACAAGGCGTAGTTGATGCCCATGATGACGCCGCCGGCGACCTGCGACTCGCAGGCGAGGCGGTTGATGATCAAGCCGCAGTCCTGGACGGCCCAGTGCTTGGTGCAGCGGACGACGCCGGTCTCGGTGTCGACGCGGACCTCGGCGATCTGCACGCCGCCGACCCCCTGGTTGGTCAGGGTCTCGGTCCATTCGCGGCGGAGGGCGGCGTTCTGGTTCAGCTCGGCCTGGGTCGGCCAGTCGGCGGTCGCCTGCACGGGCATCATGCCGAGGTTGGCGCAGGCCTGTCGCCAGGGGATGCGCTGGTTGTTGGCGGCGTTGACCACGACGCCGGGCGCGATCGACAGGTCGGCGGGCTGGCAGTTGAGCGCGGCGGCGATGGTGTTGAAGAAGTTCGTGCGCGCCGCCTCGGCTGCTTTGAGGATCGCAGGCGAGGTGCCGGGGCAGGTGGTGCTGCCACCTGATGGAGTCGAGGGGCCGTTGGTGCTGTCGCCGAGCTGGACGGTGATGTCGGTCGGGTTCAGGCCGAGGATCTCGGCGGTGATGATGGCGGCGACGGTGCGTGCCGCCGTGCCGAGGTCCTGCGACGACGACTGAACGAGGACGGAGCCGTCGGGGCCGATGGTGCAGCGGGTGGGGTTGGGACCGCGTCCGCCGCCGCCCCAGGTGTGCAGGGCCATGCCCAGGCCCGTCTTGATGGGGCTGTTCGGGCCGCGACCGGGGGCGTGCCAGGCCTGGTCCCAGTTGCACATGGTGCGGATGCGTTCGAGCTGCTGGCGGTAGATCGTGTTGCGGCGGGCCAGGTAGCTCGTCGAGTTGGGGTTGCGCATCAGCTCGGCGGCGTCGTTCGGCGGGAGGTTGCGGAGCCTCATCTCGAACGGGTTGACGTTGAGCTGGGCGGCCAGGTCGTCCATCGCCTGCTCGGTGATGAAGCAGTTCTGCGGATGGCCCGGCGCACGCATCGCGCGGGCGGTCTGGATGTTGAGCCTCACCACGCGATGGCGGCGTTTGACGTGGGGCGTGGCGACGTAGACGTAGGGGAGCAGGGCGAAGTTGACGGTGGCGCCGCGTCCGACGCCGGAGCTGCCGTGGCAGTCGACCTCGAAGGCGGTGAGGCTGCCTTCGCGCGAGCCGGCCGCGCGGACGGTGGCGTACGCCGACGGCCGCATGCCGCCGACCACGACTTCCTCGGCGCGGTCGAGCATCAGTTTGACCGGGGCGCGGGCCTTCTTGGCCAGCTCGGCGGCGGCGATGCCCTGCACGTCGGGCCCGAACTTGCTGCCGAACCCGCCCCCCATGTAGTTGGTGATGCACTTCACGCGCGTCGCCGGGATGCGGAAGTGCTGCGCCAGCACCTGGGCCGTGATCGGCACCGCTTGCGTCGACGCCCACACGGTCAAGTTCGTCTGGTCGGCGTCCCACTCGGCGACCAGGCCGTGCGATTCCAGGCACTGGTGCGAGATGACCGGCACGCCGTAGCGCCCCTCGATGCGGCCAGCGACGTTCTGGAACGCGACGTTGTCGAAGTTGTCGGTCGCGAAATCTCCCGCTGAGACGATGTTGTTCGCCCCCGCGCCGCCGGCGGTGTTGCGGTTCGACTCCAGCGACTCGCTTTCTTTCACATAGAAGGCGAGCACGTCGTAGTCGACGCGGACGGCCCGCAGGCAGTCGTCGGCGTGCTCCTCGGTGTCGGCGCAGATGGCGACGACCTCGGCTCCGGCGAAGAACAGCTCCTCCTGCGGCCGCGCCAGAAGATGGAGCTGGCGGAAGCCGGGGATCTGCTCGGCGGCGGTGGTGTCGATGGTGCGGACGCGGGCGTGGGCGTGCGGGCAGCGCAGGATGCGCGCGTGCAGCAGGCCGGGGCGCGTGACGTCGAAGCTGTACTTGGCGCGTCCGGTGGCCTTCTCGGGGCCGTCCAGGCGCTGCACGCGGGTGCCGATGACGCGGCGGGTCGTGGGCCAGGGCATGGTTCAGCTCCTCCTCTGGTTGCACAGCGCGTGGATGGCGTCGCGCATCTGTTCATAGGTTCCGCAGCGGCACACGTTTCCTTGCAGGCCCTTTTCGACCTCGGCGGGGGTCGCCCTGGGGTTCTGTTCCAGCACGGCTTTGATCGACACGACGAAGCCGGGCGTGCAGAAGCCGCACTGCTGGGCGTCGAAGCGGACGAACGCCGCCGGCACCGGGTCCATTTGATTGCCGTTCATGAAGCTCTCGGCGGTGCGGATCGCTTTGCCTTCGGCTTCGACGGCGAGCATGGTGCAGGAGTAGACGGTCTTGTTGTCGACCATCACCGTGCAGGCGCCGCAGGTGCCGCGGTCGCAGACGCGTTTGCAGCCGGTCACGTCGAGGTAGTTGCGCAGGGCGTCAAGCAGCGTGACGCGCGGCTCGACGCTGGCCTGCATATTTCGGCCGTTGACGTTGAGCGAAAGCCGGAACGCCGCCGGCCCGTGGCTGGCGACGCCGGGGGGGACGCCGCCGCCCGGTTGGCTGGCGTCGGCGACGGGGGAATCGACGAGCGGCAGACCGACAGCCGCTGTGGCGGCGGCGGCAAGCCCGCCCCCTTTCAGGAACCCGCGGCGCGTCACGCCGGAGCTGGGATGTTCTTGGTCGTGCATGCCTGGCCCTCCTTCGGGATGGGGTAGCTGCGATGTCGGCGGACGAGAAAATGAGACTTGTCGCCGGTGATTGTAAGAGCCGCGCGCAGCTGACTCAAGCGATTTGTCGCGAGAAAAAAAACAACTTGGGGATTTTTTTTCGACGTTGGCGCGTTCAGGAAACGGCCATTTTCATGCTGAAAACACAAAAACAGCGGAAAAAACGGGGGGGGTCGCGTTCGGAATCCTGTCAATGTCAGTTGCCGTTTGGTAGCTTACGCTTTACCATGACTGGGACGGGTTGATCCTCCTTTGCCCGCATTTCGTTGCGGATACACATTGGTGTCTTGGCGAGAACTTTCTCGCCGCGATTTGTGATGTGGTTTCGAATGCTGCTTCAGTGGCTCGTTAGTGGCGCGGCGGTTGTGTTGACGATTGTCACGCAACAGTGGTCCATCAACACACCATGAATGGCAGGCAGTCGGGGAATATCGCAAAGCGCACGTGGTTGGAATCGATTTACTTCGAATCGGCTCCTACTCTCAAGCCCAAAGGAGGGCACATGAACGCGTCCGGTTTCACCCCGTTGCAAGATCCCGCTGACAGCCAATCCAGACTGGACTATGTCCAGGATATCTGGGACCACTTGGAAGTCGGCGACGATCCTGGCGAGAGTCTGTGGGAGGAGTTGAGAGCAATTCATTTGCAAGTCACGGCGGCCTTGAAAGAGGATCCGCCTCAGATCACCAAAGCGGAATGCCTCACGGCCTACGCTGCGTTGCTGGTGACTGGGCAAACGATGCACTAACTCCTCCCCTTCCATTTCCCCTGGTGGTTTACAATGCTGCATCTCGGAAAAACGGCAAGGCTTGTCAGAGACAAGAAGCATTTAAGCGTGCGTGCTGCAGCCGCTCTGCTAGGCATCTCGCATGTCCATCTTGTCAATATCGAAAACAATCACTCAGTGCCCTCAATGGCGCTCCTTGAAAAGATGCGCGAGGTATATGAAATCGACCTGGCAGTTCTTGCTTGGTGTTTGTACGGCGATGAAAAACTTCTGCCAGCTGCCGTGAGAGCGCCTATGAGTGCCCTGGCAAAAGCTTGGAAATCCGAGCTTGGCTTGGTCAATGAATACGATCCTAAATAGAGGCTATCGCTTGAATCACATTGCATGCCGACAAGATCTTGTTTCCACGCTTGGCATTCCAAGCAATACGATTGACTCGGTCAGTCGACGCATCGATCAATACTGCAAGCATTTTGTCATTTATTACGCCGGCTCGAAAGTACATCAATTAGCAAGTTCCGCTGGGGCGGCGTACCGCGCCCAGGGGTGGAGGAAGTAGCTGACCACATGGCTGGGCA
>JAYSSW010000352.1:0-4293 GCA_043720335.1 Planctomycetia bacterium | reverse complement strand
GGGGTCGAATCCTCGCGCCTACCCCGCCGCCTCAGACGGCAGCGGGCTGGATATTGGTGAGCGATGCGCGGCGACGGTTCAGTGTTCCCTGCCTTTGCCTCGCCCCGGCAAACTGCTAGAACAGCCGTTGATCCGCGTGCCTGCTCCGGGGAGGAAACCGCCGTGCGAACGCTGCTGCTCGCCATGCTCGGGCTGGTCTGGCTCTCGGCAACCGCTGCGCAGGAGCAGACCAAGCCCAACCCCTTCGTCCTCATCGACACCTCGCTCGGCAAGATCAAGATCGAGCTGTTCGAGGACAAGGCCCCCCTCTCCGTCAAGAACTTCCTCCAGTACCTCGACGACAAACACTACGACGGCACCGTCTTCCACCGCGTCATCCCCGACTTCATGATCCAGGGGGGCGGCTTCGAGCCGGGCCTGAAGGAGAAGAAGACGCGCGACCCGGTCAAGAACGAAGCCGACAACGGCCTGCCCAACACGAAGTGGACCGTCGCGATGGCCCGCACCGGCGACCCCGACAGCGCCACGGCGCAGTTCTACATCAACGTGAAGGACAACCCGATGCTCGACCGCGCCAACGCCAAGGACAAGGCCGGCTACGCGGTCTTCGGCCAGGTCGTCGCCGGCATGGACGTGGTCGACCGCATCAAGCGCGTCGAGACGGCCGAGTCGGGTCCGTTCGACGACGTGCCGGTCAAGGACGTGGTGATCCGCTCCGCCCGCCGGACCAAGTAACCGCCAACCGCATGAATCGCGAGGAACCTTCGATGAGCCGTTTGCTTTCGCTGTCTGCCGCCGTCGTGATGCTGGGCCTGACCTCGTGCGGCGGCCCGTCGGGGCCGAATCCCGTCGTCGTCATGGAAACCTCGAAGGGGACCGTCAAGATCGAACTGTTCAAGGACAAGGCGCCGAACACGGTCGACAACTTCCTCAAGTACGTCGACAAGAAGCACTTCGATGGCCTGATCTTCCACCGCGTGATCCCCGACTTCATGGTCCAGGGGGGCGGCTTCGAGCCTGGCATGAAGGGCGAACGACCCACCCTCAATCCGATCCAGAACGAGTCGAGCAACAGCGTCCTCAACCTGCGCGGCACCCTGGCGATGGCACGCACGGATGCTCCCCACAGCGCCACCGCTCAGTTCTTCATCAACGTAGATAACAATTCGTTCCTTGACCGTGCCAAGGCTAAGGACGGCTGGGGCTACGCTGTCTTCGGCAAGGTGATCGACGGCATGGACGTGGTCGACTCGATTTGCTCGGTCAAGACCGACACAATCGGCGGCCATCAGGCGGTTCCGGTCGAGGACGTGCTCATCAAGTCGATCCGCAAGGCGGAGTAGATGCAGTGGTTGGCCAACACCCCACCAACCCTGAGCGCAAGCGAGGGGATCGCAGTGAAACCCGTTGACGAATCATTACATTCAGCGAGCCGCCAAGCGATCCCCTCGCTCGCGCTCAAGGCTAGTAGCTTCATTGATGGTGCAACAATGCGGCACCTCGCACTGCGGGCGCGAAACGAAGATCCCTCCCACCCCTCCCCTCTCCCAAGGACACGTTTCATGCAGAAAACGAAATGGCTCGCGCTTTCGCTCACGCTGGCACTGGCGACCAGCGCCGGCGCGGGCAACCCCAGTGATACATTGCTCAAGTCGATCCTCGACCTGAACGCGCAGACCGCCGCCACCGTCGCCAAGGCCGCCGACGTGGCTGCGTTCGGCGCCGCCATGACGCAGTATGACGAGAAGTTCCAGGGCGTGATCGCCGCCGTCCGCAAGCTCGATCCCGAGGTCCGCAAGGAGTTCATCGCCAAGGCCGACAAGGCGCTTGAGAAGAGCCAAGCCGAACTCGACGCCTCGATTGAGGGATTCCAGAGCAAGGTCATCAAGGCCGGCCCACATCCGACGGTCCTCATCGAGTCGTCGATGGGGAACATCAAGATCGAATTGTACGAGAAGCTGGCGCCGATCACGGTGAAGAACTTCCTCGGCTACGTCGAGAAGAAGCACTTCGACGGGCTGATCTTCCACCGCGTCATGTCCGACTTCATGATCCAGGGGGGCGGCTTCGCTCCGGGCATGAAGCGCGAGCTGCCGACCGGCGAGCCGATCAAGAACGAGGCGTACAACCGCTTCTCCAACAAGCGGGGCACCATCGCGATGGCCCGCACCGGCAACCCGCACAGCGCCACCGCCCAGTTCTTCATCAACGTCAAGGACAACAAGGCCCTCGACAAGATCGGCTCGCGCGACGGCTGGGGCTACGCCTCGTTCGGCCGCGTCGTCGACGGCATGGACGTGGTCGACAAGATCCGCGTGGTCAAGACCGGCGAGGTGGAAGGGCACGAGAACGTGCCGCTGCAGGACGTGGTCATCAAGTCCGTGCGACTCGTGAAGTGAACCAACGAAGGGGGGAAGCGATGCGACATCTGACCTGGGGCGGCCGACTGGGCGCCGCTCTTGTTTTGCTCTGCGGCGTGATGGGAGTGGCGGGGCAGCAGCCGACGCCCGTCAAGCCGCCGGTGCTGCCGCCGATCAACCCGGCCAACGCCAAGCTCGAAGCGACCATCGAGGGCCTCGACGGCCCCGGCTTCGCCATCGCCGCGAGCATGGCGGGTGATTTGGTGCTGGCCGGCTGCGACCGCGACAGCATACAGGCGTTCCGCAAGGACGCCCTCGACGCCGCCTTCAAGAAAGGCCCCGTCAAAGCCGACCTCTGGAAAGCCCACCAGGGCGCCGTCCGCTGCCTGGCCTGGAACGGCGGCTCCGTCCTGGCGTCGGTCGGCAGCGACAAGAAGGTCAACTTCTGGAAGATGCCCGAAGGCAAGGTGCAAGCCACCGGCCCCTGCGAGTTCCAGCCCCGCGCCGCCGCCATGTCGGCCGACGGCAAATGGCTCGCGGTCGCCGGCGAAAGCGACGTGGTTCAATTGTGGGATGTCGCCGGCGGCAAGCCCGGCCCGAAGCTGAGCGACAAGGGGGACTGGATCCTCTGCCTCGCCTTCAGTGCCGACAGCAAGCAGCTTCTGTCCGGCTCGCTTGACGGCGTCGTGAAGCTGTGGGACGTGGCCGGCGCGAAAAAGATATCGGACCTTCCCGCCAAGCCGATGCCGCCGCCGAAGACGCCGGTCGATCCAGTCGCGACCACGGCCCTGGCGTTCGCCCCCGATGGCAAGTCGTTCTTCCTCGGCACGGCGGACGGCCCGATCCACGTCGTCACGTTCGCCGACGGCAAGATCGTCCGCACGCACACCGGCCACGCCGCGCCGGTCACGAGCATCGTGCTGCATCCCGCCGGCGCCGTCATGGCAACCGCCAGCAAGGACCGCACCATCCACCTGTGGAACCCCGCCAACCCGGCGCCTCTCAAGAAACTCGAAGGCCACAACGCCTGGGTCGAAGGCCTGGCCTGGATGAGCGAAGGCACCCGCCTCGCGTCGGTCAGCGCGGACCAGACGGTGCGCATCTGGGAGATGGCGGAGCCGACGAAGAAGAAGTGATGCCAAAGGCGAGCCGTGCCCCGTGAGGGGCCGGGTAAAATGATCCTCCCCTCGTCCTTCCCCAACGCCTCCCGCAAGGTGCGGCGTTGCTTCGCGTTCACGCGGAACCCGGCGGCTTACGCCGCACGGCTCGCCGCGGCTCGCCGCAGCAAAGGCGCTTATTCTCCTTCCCCGTTCCAGGCGTCCAGCGTTTCCTGCCAACGCTCCGCGTTGAACGTCGCCAAGGGGCTGGACTGCTTCTTCACCACATACACCACCGCCGCAAGGATCGCCGTTTCGTCCGCCAGCTTTCGCTTCGAGCCTTTCGCCGTCCAGAATCTTCCACTGGAAGGCGGCGGCCGAAGCTTCTTGAGGGCCCGCGTCGCCCAACTCTTGAACGTCTCCAGAAGATACTGAGGATCGGGGTCGCCTGGGACGCCAACGACCAGGTGCGTGTGGTTGAACATCACGCTCGCGGCTTGCAGTCTCCACTCCCGAATTTGAGCGGTCTGTTGGTATTGAGCGATCATGGCGTCCGCTTCTTGACTGCCAAGCGTTACTGGCTCGCCACGCAGCTGTTGGCTCGCCCAGGCTTCGAGCAACGGCAGGTCTTCGTCATACGGCGTCCCTGGAAGGTTGTGGACGGCACGCGAGCCGTCCTCCTCGCGAACATTGCCGACGAAGCCGCGCGGGTCGCCTGGCAGCCAGGTGCCGTAACAGGTCCAGGTGAGCAGCCAGAAGCGGTCCATGATCGGAATCATGGAATTCCCCGAATGCGTTTTTTGATGGTTGTCACTTTACCCGGCCCCTCACGGGGC
>JAYSSW010000351.1:0-8971 GCA_043720335.1 Planctomycetia bacterium | reverse complement strand
AATGTTCGCCAACTCGGCTCCCTGCGATCCCCTCGCTTGCGCTCAGGGTTCGTTGGTCTCTGTGGTTAGCGCTTTTGAAGAACCCGGGCGGCAGGACGCGGCCCGGATTTTGGCGATGCTCCCAACCGCCCTCTTGGTGGGGAGCGGCGCCCCGCCCACGGAACGGGAGAGACGATGACGCTGTTCCTCAAGCCGCTGCAGCTGATCTTCGCGCATCGCCGGATGCTGCTCGCCACGACGTGGAACGACCTGCGCGCCAAGTTCGCCGGCTCCGTCCTCGGCATGGCCTGGCTGGTCATCTACCCGCTGCTGCTGCTCGCCACCTACGCCGTCGTCAACATCTTCATCCTGAAGGTCCGCGTCGGCGCCCAGTTCACCAGCCCGCTCGAATACATCCTGCTCATCTTCTGCGGCCTCATCCCGTTCATCGGCTTCTCCGAATCGCTCAGCAACGGCGTGTCGGCCGTCACGGGCAACGCCAGCCTCATCAAGAACACGCTCTTCCCCATCGACCTGATCCCGGTGAAAACCGTCCTCACCAGCCAGGGAACGCAGGTCGTCGGCATGGCGCTGCTGCTCGTGTCGCTCGCCTGCCTGCAGAAGCTCAGCTTCGCCACGCTGCTGCTGCCCGCCATCTGGGCGGCGCAGATCCTGTTCACCATCGGCCTGATCTGGATCCTGTCGAGCGTGAACGTCTTCATGCGCGACCTGCAGAGCATGATCAACGTCGTGAACATGATCCTCATGATGATCAGCCCCATCGCCTACACCGAGGAGATGATCCCCAACGAGCTGCGCCCCTACTTGCGGCTCAATCCGCTCTACTACCTCATCCGCTCCTACCAGTGCGTGCTGATGCTCGGCGAAGTCCCGCCCATGTCGGTCCTGGCCACGCTGTTCGGCATGGCGGTCCTGATGTTCTTCACCGGCTACCTGTTCTTCCGGCAGATGAAGAAGGTCTTCGTGGACAACGTGTGATCGCGAACGGACCCCCACCCTTTCAGGGTGGGGCTTGGTGTTGATGTTTTCCTCCGAGAGAGTCCATGACCACGCCTGCCATCACGATCAACGGCCTTGGGAAACGGTACAAGCTGTACCGCAGCCCCGCCGACAAGTTCTGCGACGTGTTCGGGCTGAACCGCCTGCTGTTCTGGCGCAAGGTCGAGCACCGCAGCTTCTGGGCGCTGCGCGGACTGGACCTCGTCATCCAGCAGGGCGAGCGCATCGGCCTGATCGGCCGCAACGGCGCGGGCAAGAGCACGCTCCTCAAGATCATCAGCGGCGCCGTCGGTCCCACCGAGGGCGGCTTGCAGGTCAACGGCCAGGTGCAGGCGCTCATGGAGCTGGGGACCGGCTTCCATCCCGAGTTCACCGGCAGGGAGAACATCCGCGCCTCGCTCGCCTACCAGGGGATCAGCGTCGGCGCCATGTCGCACGCCGAGGCGGAGATCATCGACTTCTCCGAACTCGACGACTTCATCGACCAGCCCGTCAAGACCTACTCCGCCGGCATGTACGCCCGGCTCGCCTTCGCGACGGCGACCTACCTCAAGCCTGAAATCCTCATCATCGACGAGATCCTCGGCGCCGGCGACGCCTACTTCGCCGGCAAGTGCATCGAGCGCATGCGCCGCATCACCGAGGACAACAGCTCGACCGTGCTGTTCGTCAGCCACGACCTGTCGAGCGTGCAGCGGCTCTGCACCCGCGTGCTCTGGGTCGACCGCGGCCGCGTCCGCATGCAGGGCGATCCGCTGGAGGTCATCAAGGCGTACAGCGACCAGGTCCGCCGCGAGGAGAATCTGCGGCTGCAAGCGCGCGACTTGAAATTGCAGAAGTCGCAGACGGCCCAGCTCAAGGAGCGGCTGGAGCTGTACCGCGCGATGCTGTTCCACTTCGTCTGCGACAAGCCTCACCCGGCCGGCGTCCACCGCGTGAGCAAGGTGCGACTTCTCGCTGACGGGCAGGAGGTCGGCGTCATCGAGATCGGCCAGCCGATGGACAACGTCGTCGAGCAGCTGCACTGCGTCCTCGACGGCCCGACGATGGACTGGAGCCAGCCGTTGCGTTTCGACGGCGTGTGGCAGCGCTGCTACAAGAACTGCAACGGGCAGTACCAGCACGCCCCGTTCCAGTTCGCGGTGCCTCGCACGATCGCCGACACCGCCAGCCGCTACACGCTGGAGGTCGAGGGCTACTTCGACGCCAAGGAGCCGGTGTTCATTGAGCGGCACACTGAGGCGGGCTACGTCCGCGTCGCGCAGTGCGCCCAGGGGCGTTTCGGCGCGCAGTCGTTCGAGTTCGCGTCGGGCAACGCCGCCGACGCCGCCACGCCGCTGCTGGCGTCGCACGCCTCCGCGGTCGCCGTGAGTGCTGCGCCCGACGCGATCAGCGAGTACGGCAACAAGAAGATCATTCTCACGCAGGCCCGTCTCATCGACGGGTTCGGCCAGGAGCGCCGCGTCTTCGAGACCGGCGAGAAAGCGATCGTGCGCCTGTCCTACGAGGCGTTCCAGGAGATCGCCGACCCGGCCTTCGTGTTCGCGATCTACCTCCCCGACGGGCAGTGCGCCGCGCAGATCTGGGCGCGCGCGTCCGAACTGGGGCACCGCGTCGTCGCCGGGCGCGGGGCGGTGCAGTTCGTCATCGAAAGGCTGACGCTGGGGCGCAGCGCCTACGTCGCCAGCGCGGCGATCTTCGCCGAGCTGCGCAACGACGGCCAGGAGGCGGCCGCCTACCACGTGCTCGACCGTTGCATCCATTTCCAGGTGTCGCAGCCCCTCCACGAGCCGTTCCCGGAGAAGGGGCTGTCGCCGCAGGACTTCCGCACGGAGATGTCGGCATGACCGCAGCGGTCTACTTCGACCAGACGGAGCTGTGGGGGAACCTGCCCGACCCCTACCAGGTGCAGGTCTGCGCGGACATCATCAGCCTGCTGCCCCCCGACGTGGCGAGCGTGCTCGACATCGGCTGCGGCGACGGCGCGATCACCAACATGCTGCCTTCGCACCTGAAGGTGGTGGGGCTGGACCCCAGCCCGGCGGCGCTGAAGCACCTGCGCCGCGAGAGCCGGGTGGGCAACATCACCGACATCCCGTTCGCCGACCAGTCGTTCGACCTGGTGATGACGACCGACGTGTGCGAGCACCTGCCTCCCGACGTGCTGACGAAGGCGATCGCCGAGCTGACGCGCGTGGCGCGGAAGCACGTCATCATCTGCGTGCCGCACAAGGAGCACTGGCTGGCGAACTTCACGCGCTGCCAGAACTGCGGGCACACCTACCACATCAACCACCATCAGCGCAGCTGGGACGAGGAGTCGCTGGTCGGCGGGCTGGTGCCCGACCCGTGGAAGGTGAACGAGGTCCGCTACTCCGGGGTGTACCGTCCGCACGACGACCCGACGATCGACCTGCGGCACCGTCTGGGGATCTGGTTCTCGTGGAACGGCGCGGTCTGCTCGCAGTGCGGCTCGAAGGAGCAGGTGGCGCCGGACGAGTTCCAGGGGAAGCTGCGGCGCTACCTGGACTGCTTGTGCGCGAACCAGTGGTGGTCGGCGGAGGAGAGGCCGGCGCGGTTCACGGACCGGAGCGAGATCATGGTGCTGTACACGCGGGGCGAGCCGGCGCCGAGGCTGTACGCGCCGAGCGAGCCGGTGACGGTGCAGGACAGCCCGCACGCGATCGACTTCACGAACGCGCTGCAGCGGGTGACGGGCTGGACGATCGGGCCGCGCTGGCCGCGCTGGCTGGCGATGCCGGAGCACCTGCCGTGCGCGGAGGGGATCCGGGTGCAGCGCGAGGCGTACTTCGCGAAGGAGGTGCCGCTGCGCTTCCCGATCCAGGCGCTGCCGGGCGACGAGCTGGTGGTCGAGGTGACGACGTTCGACCCGGAGTCGCTGCTGTTCGTGGCCGCGTGGGACTACTTGAACCATCAGCGCGTCCTCATCGAGGAGACGCGCGTCGGGCCGGGCCGGCAGTCGGTCCGGTTCACCATGAACGACAAGATCTGCAACACGTTCGTCGATTCGTACGGCTTCCTGTTCATCCTGTCGATCCTGGGCAACGTGGTCGTGCATCGCGCGGAGTACCAGCCCCGTTCGGAGGCGCGCGCGGCGAAGGTGCCGTGGGTGCGGCTGGGGCCGGGTCACCAGGTGTTCTCGCAGCGTGCGGGGGGCTACACGCGGTCGTGGGGCTACACGGCGCTGGAGCCGGGCCGCCTGCCTCTGCCGCGCGACCTGTGCGACGAGGCGCCGCGCGAGGCACTGCGCGAGACGAAGCGGCGCGTCGAGACCGACCTGTCGGAGTCGCTGCCGAACACGCCGGAAGGCGAGTTGAAGAAGCGCGCCGAGCAGCTGCTGTTCCACGTCGAGCAGTTGTCGCAGCCGAGGTCGCCCGTGGCGACAGGCCCGTCCAGCGGTGGCGAGCTTCACCTGCTCGTCAAGAACTACCTGAAGGTGCTGCACCAGCGCGACCAGCGCGTGCTGGTGATCTCGCACCTGTACCCCAGCCGGCAGATCCCCAGCCTGGGACCGTTCGTGCACGAGCAGGTGTCGGCGCTGCGCGTCAACACCAACCTCGACGTGCGCGTCGTCTGCTGCGTGCCGCTGTGGATGAACACCTTCAACCCGGCGAAGATCGCGCGGGCGTACCACACCTACCTGCGCATGTTCGAGAACCTGCGCTGGGAGACGCACGACGGCGTCCCGGTGCTGTACCTGCCGTACATCGTCGGCGGGTTCTTCCGATTCTGGCTGCACGGCAAGACCTACGAGAACGCCGTCGCCAAGGCCGCTGGCTGGATCAAGCAGACCTTCGACTTCCAGGTCATCCACGCTCACACCAGCTACCTCGACGGCTCCGCCGCACGCGCCGTCGGCGAGCGCTTCAACGTCCCCTACGTCATCACCGAGCACACCGGCCCGTTCAGCGCCCTGACCGGCAACCACTTCATCCGCAGCCGCACCGTCCAGGCGATCGCCGGCGCCCGCAAGGTCTTCTGCGTCAGCGAGGCCCTCGCCAAGCAGGTCCGCGCCGTCGTCTCCACCGCCATGCACGACAAGATCGTCCCCCTGGGCAACGGCGTCGACACCACCCGCTTCTTCCCCCCGCTGAACTCCGCACCCGACCCGACGCGGCCCCGGCTCCTCTCCGTCATCTCGTTCGACGAGAACAAGAACCCGATGCTGCTGCTCGAGGCGTTCCGCCGGCTGCACGCCGAGTTCCCCGGCGCCACCCTCGGCATCGCCGGCCAAGGCCCGCTGCGCGACGCCGTCGCCCGCCGGATCCACCACGACGGACTCGCCAGCGCCGTCACCCTGCTCGGCTTCAAGTCGCGCGGCGAGGTCGCCCGGCTCATGCGCGAGCACTGCGACCTCTTCGTCCTCACCAGCAACACCGAAACCTTCGGCGTCGTCCTCATCGAAGCCCTCGCCTGCGGCAAGCCGGTCGTCTCCACCGACTCCGGCGGCCCGCGCGACATCGTCACCGACCCGGCGCTCGGCCTGCTGTGCCCCCCCGACAACGTCGACGCCCTGCACGCCGCCCTGCGCGACGCCACGCAGCGGCTCGCCCAGTTCGACGCCGCCCGCATCCGCCAGCACGCGGTGACGCGCTTCGACTACTACAACCTGGCGGCCCGGCTGGTCGAGGAGTACGAGCAGCTGATCGCCGCCCCGCGCGAGTGAGCCGCGCGGCAGGCGTTCGCAGGAGTGAAACTCGCAAGCCCCACCATGAGCGCAGCGATTGGTGGGGGTCGAACCCCCAGGAATCGCGTTGCTCATCCTGGGGCTTGGCAAGGTAGAAACGACAACTTCGCCACGGAGGGTGAACGCCGATGGCCAGCATCGCAGCCCCGAACCTCGCCCCGATCCCGCGCACCGCCGCGCCCGCCCACGAAGTCGCCGCGGCGCCCGTGCGCCCCGTCGAACGCGTCGGCTTCCTCGACCTGATGCGCGCCTACGCCATCGTCCTCGTCGTGATGGTCCACGTCGCCGGCCCGGTCCTCTACGAGTTCAACACCGCGCCGCGCTCCGTCTGGGGCGTCGCCAACGCCTTCGACTCGTTCGCCCGGTCCTGCGTGCCGCTCTTCGTCATCATCAGCGGCTTCCTGCTGCTCGACCCGCGCAAGCGCGACGAGCCGCTCGGCGACTTCTTCAGGAAGCGGCTCCTCAAGGTCGTTGTGCCCTACCTCTTCTGGGCCTCCTTCTACGTCTGGTGGCGCATGCACGTCCGCGAGGTCGGCTGGCATCCGCACCTCACCAGCTGGACCCGCGAGTTGAAGCAGGGCATCGCCTGGATCGTATCCGGCGCCCCCGACTACCACCTCGCCTTCATGAACATCATCGTCGGCCTGTACCTGCTCACGCCGATCCTGCGCGTCTTCGTCAAGCACGCCTCGCTCGACGTGCAGGCCTACGCCATCGGCCTGTGGTTCTTCCTCTGCGCCATCCTGCCGACCTTCACCAAGTTCAGCGGCATGCCCACCAGCGGCTATCTCCAGGTCATGCCGCTCTTCGCCGGCTACTTCCTGCTCGGCGCCTACCTCCGCCAAGTCGAGATCAAGCTGAAGCCGTGGCACCAGGTCGTGCTGCTCGCGGTGCTCGCCGGAGCGGCGTACTACACGACGCGCATGACCTACGTCTACACCCGCCGCGCAAGCGGCGTGCTCGACGACACCTTCTACTACTACATCAGCCCGAACGTGATCGCGATGGCGACGATCAGCTTCCTGCTGCTGCGCCAATGGCTCTCGAATCCCCGCGTCGAGAGCGCCCCCGTCGTCGCGCCGCTGATGCGCTTCATCGGCAGCGCCAGCTTCGGCATCTACTTCGTCCACGTCGCCTTCCTCGACCTGCTGCGCTGGGGCCGCCTGCCGCCGCCGTGGAGCGATGTGCGCCACGACTGGCTGTGGACCGCGACGACGTTCAACCCGCTGTTCAGCATCCCGCTGCTGACCATCGCCGTCGTGCTGGTGTGCGCCGTCGTGGTGCGCGGCCTTCAGGCGATCCCGTACGTGCGTGCGTTGGTGCCGTGATGTTGCGTTGA
Organism: Planctomycetia bacterium; assembly: GCA_043720335.1. Taxonomy (GTDB): domain Bacteria; phylum Planctomycetota; class Planctomycetia; order Gemmatales; family Gemmataceae; genus JAYSSW01. The sequence goes on along the minus strand of JAYSSW010000351.1, from coordinate 1,925 downwards.
CCCCGCCGCCTCAGACGGCAGCGGGCTTGACGGCGTGGATTCGCAACCATCGCAGGTTTTGAAATCTGCAATCCGAAATCCGAAATCTGAAATTTCATGGAGAATGCCATGAGTTCCCTTTGTGAAACCTTCGTCTGCCCGCAGTGCCGGGGACCGCTGGAGCAAACCACGGCGCGGCTGACTTGCACGAAGTGCGCCGCCAGCTTCCAGGTCGTCGCGGATGAGATTCCGATCTTCCTGCAGGACGACGAGCGGCCCGCCAACGTCCCCGACCCGGGCATCCCGTTCACCGACGCGCTTGCGCTTGCTGAGGTTCTGCACCAGACGCCTGGCACCTTCCACGACCTGATGGACGTGTACTACCGCCACCTGCTCGGCAACTGCGAGCCGGAACTGTACGAGTACTACCGCCAGATCGCCCGCTCGCGCCGCGTCGGCGACTACTCCGACGAGATCGCCATGATCTCCCTCGGCATGGACGCCATGAAGTTCCCCTTCCCGAAGGTCCGCCTCGGCATCGAATTCGGCTGCGGCTGGGGCTTCTCCCTCGCCGCCGCCGCCAAGTCCAGCTCCGGCAGCGACGCCCTGCGCGGCGCCCGCTTCTGCGGCTTCGACCTCAACCCGGCCATCCTGGTGATCGCCAAGCGCCTGTTCCGCGACATGGGCCTGGGCAACATCGACCTCGCCATCGCCGACGCCCGCAAGCCGCTGCCCTTCCCCGAACGCTCCGTCGACCTCATCACCTCGAACGGCGTCGTCGAGCACGTCTTCCCGCAGGACAGCTTGATGAAGGAGATGTCGAGCGTCCTGTCGGACGACTCGGTGCTGCACTTCATGATCCCCAACCGCTACATGATCCACCCGGAGCCGCACTTCAACATCCGCGGCGTCGGCTTCGTGCCGCGCAAGTACCAGAAGAAGTTCGTCGGCTGGCGGCTGAAGCTGCCGGAGGAGCAGGTCGACACGATCCTGTCGTACTCGCCGTACGATTTGAACTCGCTGATGGGCCGCAACTTCCCCAGCGACTTCCTGGCGGCGGTCCCGTTCCGCCCGGTGGCGTGGACGCGGACGAAGCGCCTGCTGACGAAGCCGCTGGGCCTGCTGGCGGCGCACTCGTACCACTGCATGGTCCGCCGCTACCCGCACACGCACCCGATCGACCACCTGCGCGGCCGGCTGCAGCTGACGAACTTCCCCGGCGCCGGCCCGATGCGCTGTGCGCGGCTGTACCGCAAGTCGGCGTAGAGTGCGGGGGCGGAGTGCTGCGGATGAGGGGAGCGAGGAATGTCAAAAGATGGACTGCCGCGTTACAACTTGGCTAGGCATTGCAACCTCTACTATCAAGCCAGCGACGCAACTCCTCCCCGTCACTGATGAAGTCGTCTGGCTTCGTTTTGATTTGGTCCAAGCAGGTCGAATCTATCTCGCTGTCGGAGTAGCCTGTTGGCCAACCTCGCCTTGACCCGCCATCTTGACCGTTATTCCTTGCGACGACCCACGAATCCCGTAGACTATGAGGGCGGTTCGCCATGACTCCGATTGCAGTGCAACCTATGATTGCGGCGACCGCGCCGTATGTCGCGCGCTGGCGATGCTTGCTGAGGCATGCCACTACAGTATCGATATCCACGCCACACTCCTTATTTCACGAAATCAGCCTCGCGGGTTCTCTTTGACTTGCTACGCATTCGGCGACTTTTTTGCTCGCATTCCTTCTCGGCTATTTCAGCACGACGGGCTGACATTGGGCGAGATCGACCTGGCGAGGAGCGATGAATTTCACACCTTCGGCTTGGAGTTGTGTGAGTTGGCCGTGCGCCTCAACGGCCGCACCTACTGATCGCTGCGCAAAGAACTAAACTTCTTGCGCTGTAAGACAGATGCATGGGAGCCGCGACACCGTCCCCGCATGACTGGAGAGAATG
>JAYSSW010000350.1:0-4299 GCA_043720335.1 Planctomycetia bacterium | reverse complement strand
CCGAGTTGTCCCCTTCCCTCCCCTCCGTCAAGGAGGTCGGCGATCTCCTCCACAGGCTCCAGGCCAACCTTGAAAAAGCCCTGCTCGGCAAGGCGGCGGTCGTCAAGCTGGCCCTCACCGCCATGCTCGCCGACGGCCACCTGCTCATCGAGGACGTGCCCGGCGTCGGCAAGACGCTCCTCGCCAAAGCTTTGGCGCGCAGCCTCGACTGCTCCTTCCACCGCATCCAGTTCACCCCCGACCTGCTCCCCAGCGACCTCATCGGCACCAGCGTCTTCCACCAGCCGACCGGCGAGTTCCGCTTCCATCCCGGCCCGCTGTTCGCCCAGGTGATCCTCGCCGACGAGATCAACCGCGCCACGCCGCGCACGCAGTCGGCCCTGCTCGAAGCGATGAGCGAGAAGCAGATCTCGCTCGACGGCACGACCCGCCCGCTCGGCCCGCCGTTCCTCGTGCTGGCGACGCAGAACCCGTTCGAGTTCGAGGGGACCTATCCGCTGCCCGAAAGCCAGCTCGACCGCTTCCTGATGCGCATCCAGATCGGCTACCCCGACCGCCAGGCCGAGAAGGCGATCCTGACGCAGCACCGCGGCGGCGAGCCGGTCGACGACCTGCTGCCGGTGCTGTCCCCTGGCGACGTGGTGGCGATGCAGCTCAAGACGCGAACGGTGTTCGTGGACGAGAAACTGCAGGACTACCTGCTCAGCGTGGTCGAAACGACGCGGACTTCGTCGCAGGTCCACCTGGGCGCCAGCACGCGGGCCGGGCTGGCGCTGTACCGTGCGGCGCAGGCCCACGCCCTGCTGAACGGCCGCGACTTCGTGACCCCCGACGACATCAAGCTGCTCGCCCCGGCCGTGCTGGCGCATCGGCTCATGATGAAGTCGCCGCGCGCGACGCCGGGCAAGGACGCGGCGACCGAGTTCCTCCGCGAGGAGATGGCCCGGATCCCGGTGCCGCGATGAACCCGCCGCCCGCTCGCAGTTTGGGGCCGTTGACACGCGAAGGGGCGTTCTGGTTCTTCGTCGCCCTCGCAATGCTGGTCACGGGGCTGGTGAAGGGGATCAACCTCGTCACGCTGCTGTCGTGCTTCATTGTCGTGCTGGTCGGCTGGAACTGGTGGATGGCCCGGCGGCAGCTCCGCTCGGTCGAAGCGAAGCTGCTGGCCCTCGAACCCGCCCACGCCAAGTCCCCTTGGAAAGTGGAAGTCCAGGTCAGCAACCCCGGGAAGACTGCGGTTCAAGGCGTCCATGTTCACCTCATCCTCGACCAGCCGCATGACTGGTTCATCACCGAACTCGCTCCCGCTTCGACGATGACACTGACCCATGAAACGGTCTTCGCACGGCGAGGACGGGTGGTCGCGTCGCCCCTCGCGCTGGAGTCCGGCTTCCCTCTTGGGCTTGCTCGCGCCGCGTCGCTGGGGGCGGCGCCGGCCGACCTCGTCGTCTTCCCGCAGCTCGGCGTCCTGCAGCGCAACGGCATGCGAGCGCTGCTCAAGCGCGAGATGCAGGCGGAACCCTCCAACCTGAAGCAGACCCACCATCACGCCAACGCCCAGATGATGTTCCACGGCCTGCGCAACTACCGCCTCGGCGACACTCCCCGCCTCGTCCATTGGCGCACCAGCGCCCGGCGCGGCGAGCTGATGGTCCGCGAGTTCGAGGACTGGCCCAACGACCCGCTCATCCTCGTGGTCGAGGCGGCCAAGCTCGAAGGCGTGGACGAAGACCCGCTGCTGGAACGCACGATCAGCTTCGCCGCGTCGGTTTGTGTCGAGTGGTGCCGGCAGACGGGCGAGCCGTTCGCGCTGGTCGTCGCCGGGCAGGGCTGCCAGCTGGTGCAGGGGACGACGGGGAAGGAGCTGCTGCGGCGTCTGCTGACGGCGCTGGCCTTGGAGCCGGGGGCGGAGCAGCCGATGATCGGGCAGGTGGTGGATTTCCTGGCGAGGCCGAAAATGCCCGTGGCGCCGATCTTGCTTGCTAGGAATCGATGGAGTCCCCTTGAAGGCCTGCTACGCGAACGGCTTTACCGCCCTGTCCTTGCGTGGGACATCGGTTCCGGTAAGGAGGGCAGTCTGTTTCAACTTTGAGGGATGTTCCGGCGGTTTCGGCTGTTGCCCGGTCCAGGGGTTGTGTAACTTTGACCTGGTAAATCCTTCCCTTTCGCGAGGCGCTCGATCCATGGAACCGTCGGCTGCACTGCCGTTGTTCAAGCGGGCCTTTTCCGAAGGGGAGACGGCCAAGCACCTGCTGCGCAGCATGCACAAGGTGTTCAGCCACGACCTGCCCAACCAGGTCCTCGTCATGCAGACGCTTCTCCAGATGCTGGAGCTGGACGAGTCCGAAAATCTCACGGACGACGGCAAGGAGCAGGTGCAGCGGCTCCAGGTCGCCGTCCACAAGGCGAGCCGGATGGTCCGGTTCCTCAAGGAGATGTCGCGGCTCCCCGCCTGCGCGCCGCAGCGCGACGTGGTCTCGCTTGATCGCGTCATCGCCGACGTGCGGGCCGAGCTTTACCAGCGCTTCCCCGACCATGAAGTCGAACTGGCCTGGCGCTCCGATTTCCCGACGGTGGTCGCCGACCTTCGGCTGCTGACCTCGGCGATCGTCGAACTGCTTGGAACATGCCTGGAGGAGCACGCCGACGCGCCGGGCGCCTCGTGGGACGCGAGCGCCGAAGGCCGCGACGGCGTGGTCGAGATCCGCTTCTGGAACACTTCCCGGAACGCGGCGGATTCTCCTTCGACATCGCTTCGCTCGGAGCGTATGATGGGGGACCATCGCATGGAGACCATGCTGGCGAGCGAGTGGCTGAAGCTGGCGGGGGGGAGCCTGAAGCTGCCCCCCGACGGGTCGCCCTGCCGCGAGTTCTCCCTGGTTGTACCCGGTGACCCCATTCATGGCTGAAAGCCTGCGGCTGTTCCTGGTCGAAGACGACGAGAACATCGTCTACATCATGCGCCGCTGCCTGGAGAAAGCGGGCCACCAGGTCCACACCTGCCGCACCGGGACCGACGCCCTGATCGTCCTGGGGCACGACCAGTTCGACCTCGTCCTGCTCGACTACTGGCTGGGCAGCGAGGCGGAGATGTCGGGCCTCGACCTGCTCCGCGCGATGCACGCCGAGGGGATCGCCGTCCCGGTCCTGATGATCACCGGCGAGGGCAACGAGCGCGTCGCGACCGAGGCGCTGCGGGCAGGCGCCCTCGACTACATGGTGAAGGACAAGTCGCGCGTCTTCCTCGCCGACCTGCCGAAGCGCGTCGCCGAGTCGGTGACGAAGCACCGCTTGCAGCAGACGAACAGCCTGCTCGTCGCCGCCCTGGAGTCGGCCCGCGACGGCGTCATGGTCGCCGACCTGCACGGCGTGCTGCTGCACGTCAACGGCGCCCTCGAGCGCATGCTCGGCTTCGACCGCGACGAGCTGCTCGGCCAGAACGCCCGCATGCTCCAGAGCGACCCGCAGCCCGCCCAGCCCCGGTTCGACGACATCTGGCGCACGCTCCTCGAACGCAGCAGCTGGCAGGGCGACCTCCTCGCCCGACGCAAGGACGGCACCCACGTCGACACCTCGCTCAGCTTCTCGCCGATCTTCGACGCGCGCGGGCAGCTCACCCACTTCGTCGGCATCTACCGCGACAACACCGACCACCGCAGGATGCAGAGCCAGCTCTTCCAGGCCCAGAAGATGCAGAGCGTCGGCACCCTCGCCGGCGGCGTCGCCCACGAGTTCAACAACCTGCTCGCCGGCATCCAGGGCTACGCCTCCCTTTCCATGCGCGAGGACGCCGTCCCCGCCCCGGTGCGCGGCTTCCTCGAGCAAGTCGTCCTCCTGTCCGAGCGGGCCGCCGGCCTCACCCGGCAGCTGCTCGCGTTCGCCCGCAAGCCCGCCCTGTTCCGCAAGCCGACCAGCCTGGCGAAGCTGCTGCGCGGCACCTGCGACCTGGTCCAGCGCAGCCTGAACATCGAAGCCGACCTGCACCTCGCCCCTCCCGATGGCGAAGACTCCGACTGGATCGCCCTGGCCGACGCCAACCAGCTCCAGCAGGTGCTGGTCAACCTCAGCCTCAACGCGCGCGACGCGATGGCCGCGACCGGCGTGAAGCCGATCCAGTTCCGCCTCCGCAGCGCCGACCTGACCGGCGAGCTGTCCGCGTTCCCGCAGAACGTGCCGCCGGGCAGCTACCTCGTCTTCGACGTCGAGGACCGCGGCGCCGGCATGACGCCGGAGGTGCTGGCGCAGTGCATGGACCCGTTCTTCACCACCAAGGAGATCGGCCAGGGGACCGGGCTGGGC
>JAYSSW010000349.1:0-1952 GCA_043720335.1 Planctomycetia bacterium | reverse complement strand
CGGCTTTTCGTCGCTGCAACAGCTGCCTCTCAAGGAACTGCCTTCTCCTTGTTCGTTCCTTTCCGTGGTCCCGCCGCACCGCGGCTTTCAAGGTTCGCTCGGCGCTCAGGCTCGGACAAGCGGGGCCTCACGCGCTGGCGCGCAGCGGGGCAGCGTGGCCCCGGTAGATGCGGTCGATGCGTTCGCGGTTCAGGCCGAGGACGCGGTCGAAGCGGGACAGCTTCATGCCTTCGATGCCGGTGCTCTGGTCGGCGAGGCCCTCCAGCACACGCACGTCGAGGCGGATCTCCTGGTCGAGTTTGCGGCGCATCAGGGCCTTGAACAGCCTCATGCCGCCGTAGGTGCCGGGGTAGCGCGACTTGGTGAAGGCGAAGGTGAACAGCGACGTTTCGTGGTCGTCGACCGGGACGAAGAAGATGTACAGCCGCCAGCGGACCATGCTTTCGCGGCCCGTCTTCGGGCATTCCCACCAGTGGTCGTAGACGGAATAGACCGGCGAGAAGCGCGTCGTCCAGTCGTCCATGAAGAGGTAGTCGTCGCCGATGCCGACGAGGGTGCGCATCATCCAGGAGATGTTCTTGCGCGGCCCGCGGTTGAGGACGCGGACGGTGGTGTCGGTGGGCTGGAACTCGACCTCGACCTCGTGCATGCGTTCGAGCGGGTAGCCGAAGAAGGCGTGCGTGGTGGGGGTGTGCTCGATCTCGCAGAAGTTGTCGAGGGTGATTTCGAGCGGTGCTTTGATGCGGTGGTTGAGGTTGCAGACGTTGTAGTGGCCAGCGACATCGAAAGAAGGGAAGTCGGAGCGTGCGCCGGCCTCGCGCACCCAGACGGCGCCCATGTGCTCGGCGACCTCGTAGTGCTTGGCGCAGGCGTACAGCTTCGGCGTGGCGGGGCTTTCGCCGGCGCCCTGGCAGTCGAAGGTCCAGCCGTGGTACAGGCACTGCAGCTTGTCGTGGTGGACCTTGCCCATGCTCAGCTTCATGCGGCGGTGCGGGCACTGGTCGTCGAGCGCGCCGACGACGCCTTTCGAGTCGCGGAACAGGGCGAGGTTGCGGCCAGCCAAACGCGCGCCGGCGACGCCGTTCTTGGCGAGCTGGTGGCTGGGGAGGACCGGGTGCCAATGGTCAAAGATGGCCATGCGAAGCCTGCCCTTCCGTGGACAAAATGTCAGCGGTGATCGCTGCGAAGGGCGGGACGATAGCGACGCGAAGGCTCAAGATCAAGCCCGCTGCCGATAGGCGGCGGGGTAATGGCGTGTGTTTGACCCCGCCGCCTGGCGGCAGCGGGCTTGATGCGATGCGATACGCGCGTCTCACGCGCCGCGGCTGCGCAGCGCGTCGATCTCGGCGAGCTTCGATTCGACCCAGCCGAGCGTGCCCCACTTCGTCGGGAAGCGCAGCAGCATCGCAACCACAGCCACGGCGGGGACGCACAGGGCGAAGGGGCTGCCTTCGACCAGGTAGGCGATGCAGCCGAGGAAGCCGGGGCCTTCCAGCAGCGCGAGCGTGACGATGAGCGTTGTCTGCCGCACGGCGAACAGGCGCTCGGCGTCGTCGCGGAAGACCGGCGCCGGGCCGCGCCCGCGCGACGGCGTCCACGTCCCGGCGGCGATGCCTTCCAGCGCAGCCTGCGTCATCCAGTTGGGAATCAGCAACGACAGCGGCACGTTCACCGCGAGCATGCCGATGGCGAGGAACGTGATAATCGGCAGGTCGGGCATGGGGCGGTTCATCTGCCCGCCGAGGCGGAGGAACAGCACGACGCCGGTGAACGCCGACAGCCCGAAGAGCAGCCCGAAGGCGATGATCTGCAGGACGCGGACACGTGAAGCGAGGCGTTCAAGGTCGGGCATGGGCTTCCGGGGAATTGGAGGAGGAGTGGGATTTCATCGATCACGTCATCAAGCCCGCTGCCGTTAGGCGGCGGGGTCAACACACGCAGCGACCCCGCCG
>JAYSSW010000348.1:0-8980 GCA_043720335.1 Planctomycetia bacterium | reverse complement strand
CGGCCCCGTGTCGGCATGCACGCAACGCGCCGTTTTAATCAAACCTCTCTTCCCTTTTTTTCTGCTTCGGGTATGGACACCCACTCTCGCCGATTTGTTCCGTCAAACGGCGGGCAGGATCGCAATCCACTGAAGAGACACCTGTGGGGGAACAGGCAGGGATCTTCGGCCACAAGTGCAGGGGGCACTTCTCATGTTGAAGCTATGGACACGTCGTGTGGGGGCGGGCATGCTGCTCGTCCTGGGCCTTACGGTGATGGCGCTGCCGTTCACCGCGTCGGGCGCCCAGGAGCCGGGGGGCAAGCTGCCGGAGATCAAACTGCCTGAAGGAAAGCAGCCGGAAGGCAAGCTGCCAGAGGTTAAGCAGCCCCCGGCGGTCGGCAAGGCCAAATGGGCCGACAAGTACTTCGATGTGGTGGAGTTCCGCAAGAAGACCTGGCCCTCGGTCTTCGAATGGCTCGCCGACAAGAGCGGCATCCCGTTCGTGAACACGTCGAACATTTCGACGCCGCAGGGGACGTTCGACCTGATCCTGCCGCGCGGGAACGGCAAGTACAACCTGCCGCAGATCATCGACCTCATCAACGAGGGGCTGATCGCGACGAAGAACATCATCGTCCGCAGCGACACGGTGTTCCGCCTGCTGCCCGCCGACGACGAGATCCCCGACCAGTTCGTCTCGCGCATCCTGCGCGACGAGCTGGCCGACCGGGGCAACACGGAGATCGTCTCGATCACGCTGGGCCTGCAGGCCCTGGTGGCCGAGGACATCGCGCCGGAGGTGAAGCGCATGATGACGCCGTTCGGGCGCATCTACCCGCTGAGCCGGGCCAACCAGCTCATCCTGCTCGACACCGGCGCCAGCCTGCGCCGGGTGCTGAAGGTGCTCGACGAGGTCGAGAGCGAGGAGCGCAAGGGGGGCGAGTCGTACACGCACCGCTGCAAGTACGTCCGCAGCGTGGAGGTGGCGCCGCTGCTCCAGAAGATCCTGGGGGGCGACCAGATCATCGAACGCGACGTGAAGGGCGCCGCGTTCGGCGGCGGCGGCAAGGACAATTTCGGCCGCGAGGCCCCCGCCGTCCGCGTCACCAAGATCCGCAAGTTCTTCGTCGAGTCGTACGAGCCGAGCAACTCGATCCTCGTCAACGGCCCGCCGGACAAGATCAACCAGGCGAAGTCGTACCTCGCCAAGATCGACGTGCCGCAGAGCGACAACCAGATCCCGATCTCGACCAGCAGCCAGATGACCTTCCAGATCCACCCCCTGCCGACCGGCAACGCCGACGTGCTCTCCAAGAGCCTGAAGGATATCTTCAAGAGCAACCCGCTCGTTCAAATCGCGGCGAGCGGCAACAACGCCCTGATGGTCTACGGCGGGGCCGACACCCACTTCGAGGTCAACCGCATCATCAGCGGCATCAAGAACACCTCCCCCTTGGAGGCCAAGAGGCTCACCCTCGCCATCATGGACGCGCCCCGCATGGTCGAGATCCTCAAGGGGATGTTCGGCGCCGACCCGAAGACCGGCGGCGCCCCGTACCTCGACGTCGACCAGCTCAGCAACACCGTGATCGTCCGCGGCTCGCCCGAGCAGATCAAGGACGTCCAGGCCGCCATCCTCGCCATCGACGGCAACCCCGGCATCCAGACCGGGGGCATCAGCATCATCAACCTCGAGAAGGGCAACGCCGCCACCCTCGCCGACGCCGTCCAGATGCTCATGCAGCAGATGCGGAGCAACCCGGTGCGGGTCATCCATCCCGGCGACTTCCAGCCCGCCCCGCAGCCCAAGCCCGCGCCGCCCATCAACATCCCCGAGTTGAAGAAGCAGGTCTCGACCGACCGCAACGGCTTCACGGTGGTCTCGTACCAGCCGGAAGGCAAGCAGCCCGATCCGGGGCAGCTCTTCGACCCCAGCAAGGGGAAGCAGTCCGGCATCAAGACCGACCCCAAGGCGCCGCCGGTCTCCATCACCGCGTTCGGCAACAAGCTCATCATCTCCAGCGACGACCCGGCGGCGATCGCGCTCAGCCGTGAGCTGGTCCGCCTGCTCACCAACACCAACGCCGGCGAAGGCGACTTCACCGTCATCCGCGTGAAGACCGCCAGCGCCGCTGACTGCGCCCGCATCCTCGACGAGGCCTTCAACGGGCCCAAGGGGGGCGGCGGCGGCGGCGGCGGCAAAGGCCCCGCGGGCGGTGGGGGCGGCGGCATCCAGGGCATGATGCTCGGCATGATCATGCCAGGCCTCGGCGGCGGCGGCAACACCCGCGTCGAACGCGTCCGCGTCGTCGCCGACACCAGCACCAACTCGTTGCTGGTCCGCGCCACCCCGCTCGACATGATCACCTTCCGCCAGATCCTCGCCCAGCTCGACGTCGACAACACCGACAGCGACGCGGTCGCCCAGACCTTCGTCATCGCCCTCAAGAACGCCCCCGCCGAGACGATCGCCACCGTCATCCGCGACGTGTACCGCGAGAGCATGACCGCCGGCCAGAACCGCGGCGGCCAGCAGCCGGGCATGCCCGGCATGATGTTCGCCGGCGGCGGACAACCCCAGGGAGGCGGCGGCCCGACCCCCAAGTCCGCCCTCTCCGTCGGCGTCGACACGCAGACCAACAGCGTCATCCTCGCCTGCGCCCCCAAACTCTACAAAGACCTCAAGAAGCTGGTCGACCAGCTCGAACAGGCCCACCTCGACACCCCGCAACAGGTCAAGGTCGTCTCCGTCAAGGGGATCGACCCGGCTCTGGTCCGCCAGGCGATTGAAGCGATCACCGGCAAAACCACCACCGCCAGTCGCGGAACCGGCGCCGGCACGGGCACCTTCGGCGGCGGCGGGTTTACCCCCACCGGCGGCGGCTTCCAGCCCGGCGGCGGCTTCGGCGGAGGCCAGGGCGGCTTCGGCGGCGGAACCGGCTTCGGCGGCGGCGCGATCATGCCCGGCGGCGGCGGCTTCGGCGGCGGCCAAGGGGGTCAACGTCCCGGCGGCGGCTTCGGCGGCGGCGCCGGCATGGGAGGCGGGACCGGCTTCGGCGGCGGCGGAGGCAGACCAACCGGGGGAGGAGGCGGAGGAGCCAAAGGCCCCGCACGCTTCCTCGGAGAGCCAGGTTTTTTCGGTGATCGGGTCATGGACGACCCTGAAACTTCCGCTCTCTTCGATCCTCGCGAAGTGAACGTGGTCCTTCCCAGCCAGCAGGGCATGCAAGACTTTGTCCAGCCAGCGACCTACAACCCCCGCGCCAACGAGCGCAACGCCCACCTGCTCACGGCTGCACAGGACGTGCAGCCCGAGCTGCCCCAGCCGGGCCAGCCCATCCCGGTTCTCCCCATCCAGCCCTCGCTCGGCCAACCCAAGCCGAGCATCGGCGGCGAAGGGACGGTCAAGTCCCCGCGTCTGCCCATCGTCGTCGAGCCTCTTCCCGAACTCGGCGCCATCGTCATCCGCACCCAAAGCCCCGCCGACCTCGAAGCGGCCCTCAAGATCATCGAGCTGATCCAGGGCTACGCCGACACCGCCGACATCGTGATCGAGCTGGTGCCGCTGCGCTTCGGCGACGCCATGGTGGCGACCAACACGCTCAACCAGCTGCTGTCGCGCGTGATCATCCTGCAGAACTCGAAGTCGATCTCGAACGTCCGCGCCGGCGGGCAACAGGGAGGCCAGCAGCAGCAGCCCCAGCAGCAGCCCGGCCAGGTGCAGCAGCAGCAGGGGGGCGGGCAGCAGCAGCAGTTCCAGGCGACCAACATCGTCCTGATCCCGCAGCCCCGGCAGAACGCCATCCTCGTCGCCGCGTCGAAATCGACGATGCCGATGGTGATGCGCGAGATCGCCCGGCTCGACGTGCCGAACACGTCGCGGCCGGAGTACTTCTCCCTGAAGCGGGCCAGCTCGGCGCAGGTGGCGACCCTGCTGACCAACTTCTACAACGCCCGCTACGGCGCCGAGGCGGGCAACCACCTGCTGCGCGTGACGTCCGACGACAACGCCAACCAGCTCATCGTGCAGGCGGCGCCGGCCGACATGGCCGAGGTGCGCGGGCTGATCGAGCAGATCGAGAACACGGTGTCCGGCTCGGTGAACGTGCTGCGCGTCATCCCGGTCAAGCAGGCCAGCGCCGCCGTGCTGGCGGGCATCATCAGCCAGGCGGTCTCCGACGGGTTCTCGCAGCCGACGCTCGGCAACGGGGGAGCGCAGGGCGCCCAGCAGCAGCAGTTCCAACAGCAGTTCCAGCAGCAGCAGGTTCCCGGACAGCAGCAGCAGCTGCGCCGCTTCAACTCGCTGCGGTTCGTCAGCGGCCGGAAGGACGGCTCGAAGGGGCTGCCCGCCGGCGTGCTGGACAACATCCGCGTCAACTACGACGCGCGCACCAACACGCTGGTGATCGCCGCCCCCGACGCCACGATGGCGCTCATCGAAGCGATGATCCGCGAGCTGGACGTGCAGCCGATCGCCCGGTCGAACATCAGCGTGTTCTCGCTGAAGCGCGCCGACGCGACGCAGCTCGCCCTGACCTTGCAGCAGTTGTTCCTGGGCGGGCAGGTGACGGGGACCGCCGCCGGCCGCGCCGTCCAGCCGGGCCAGCAGCAGGGGCAGCAGGGCGCCCAGGGCACGCCGCTGTCGCTGACGCTGTCGGGCACCGCGTCCGACGGGGCCGTGCTGATCGACCTGCGCCTCACCGTGGACGACCGGACCAACAGCCTGATCGTCGCCGGCAGCCGCAGCGACCTCGACGTGATCGAGTCGGTGATCGCCAAGCTGGAGGACTCCGACATCCAGACGCGCCGCAGCGAGACGATCAAGCTGCGCAACGCGTTGGCGGCCGACGTGGCCAACGTGCTGAACGACTTCATCACCAAGCGGCTCGCCCCGCTGACGGCGGGCAACCAGCTCACGCCGTTCCAGACGATCCAGAAGAACGTCGTGGTCGTCGCCGAGCCGATCAGCAACACGCTGTTCATCGACGCCACCCCGCAGTACTTCGACGACGTGATGCGGCTGATCGCCAGCGTCGACGCGATGCCGCCGCAGGTGGTCATCCAGGTGATGTTCGCCGAGGTCGACCTCAACGGGTCCGAGGAGTTCGGCGTCGAGTTCGGCCTGCAAAGCCCGGTGCTGTTCCGCCGCAGCCTGTCGAACGGCGGGATCGTCGCCAACTCGGCGACCAGCGTGTCGGGCTTCAACTTCAACAACCCGCAGTTCCCGATCGGGAACAACACGGTCGACGGGCAGCAGACCGTCGGCATCTCCGGGCTGGGCGCCCTGGGCGTCGGCCGCGTCTCGCCGAGCAACAACATCGGCGGGTTCGTGTTCTCGGCGGGCAGCGACTCGGTCAACGTGCTGATCCGCGCCCTGAAGATCCAGGGGCGCATCGACATCCTCAGCCGGCCCCAGATCACGACGCTGGACAACCAGACGGCGCGCATCAACGTCGGCCAGGAGTTCCCGATCGTGACCGGGTCGAACGTGACCGCGACCGGGGTCATCACCAACAACATCGACCGCCGCCAGGTCGGCGTCATCATGGAGGTCACGCCGAAGATCACGCCGGAGGGCCGGGTGCTGATGCGCATCGCCCCCGAGGTGTCGTCGGTCATCCAGCCGCCGGTGTCGCTGGGCAACGGCCAGGTCAGCAACGCGCTGAACATCCAGAACATGGAGACGACCGTCACCGCGATGGACGGCGAGACGATCCTGCTGGGCGGTCTGATCGCCACCAAGGACACCAAAGTCGAGAACAAGATCCCCTGGTTCGGCGACCTGCCGGTCCTGGGGGCGGCGTTCCGCTACCGCACGCAGGTGAAGGCGAAGACGGAGCTGCTGGTCATCATGACGCCGCGCATCGTCCGCAATCCGGGGGACATGGAGCGGGTGCTGGCCGAGGAGTACCGCAAGATGTCGGTGTTCGAGGGGCAGTTGTCGAAGATCCACGGCTGGCCCCCGGTCGGCCCCAACGGCCAGCGCTGCGCCCCGATCTGGGAGCAGAACCCGGGCGACCCGAATCGCTGGGCGCCGGGCCAGCAGGTCCCGGCCAACGCGCCGCCGAACCTGTCGCTGCTGCCGTCGTCGCCGACGTTCCAGCCGCAGATGCCGCAGCAGATCCCGCAGCAACCGCTGCCCCCGCAGTCGCAGGCTCCGCAGCAGCAGGCTCCGCAGCAGCAGGCTCCGCAGTCGCAGTCGCTGCCCGCGCAGTCGCAGGTCGTCCCGCAGGCGTTCCAGCCGCAGATTCCGCAGGTGTCGCAGCCGCTGGGCGTGATCCAGCAGCAGCAGTACCAGGCGGCCCCGCAGGCCCCGCAGCAGTCGTCGCAGCAGCCGCAGGGAGTGCAGTTGCAGTACCAGCAGTTGCAGAACCAGCCCGCCCAGGGAGTGCAGTTGCAGTACCAGCAGATGTACCAGGCGGCCCAGCAGAAGCAGCCGCAGTTCCCGCCGCAGCAGCAGCCGTCGCAGTTCCCGCCACAGGGGATGCCGGTCACGCAGGTGCCGCAGAACCAGCCGCCGCAGCTGCTGCCATCGCAGCTGCCTCAGACGACGGTGTCGGACGGGGTCTATCGGACGGGTCCGTCGGTTCGGTAGACGTGTGCGGGTCGGGAACGAAACCAGCCTCTCATGGAAGGGAGACGCGATCATGGGTGAACATCCCAGCGGGATTCGCCTCGGCAAGCGAGGCTGGGCCGTGCTGGCAGCGATGGTGCTGCTGGCGGCCCCGGGCTGCGTGACGACGGTCACGAGCCTGCTGCACCCGTCGCTGCTGCCGGCGGACGACACGCCGGTGTGCCAGGTGATGACGCTTTGGTACAGCCACATCCACACGGTGCCGGACAGCGTGAACAACGCCGCGCCGCTGCCGGGGCTGGTGGGCCACGCCTACCTGCTGAACGGGGCGGGGAGCCGCTTCGTGACCGCGCGGGGCAAGATCATCGTCGACGTGTTCGACGCCTCGAACCCCGCGCCGGGCGCCGAGCCGGCCTGGATCTACCGCAACGAGTTCGACGCCAGCGCCCTGGCCAGGCTCAAGGGGAAGGACCGCTTCGGCAGCGAATGCTACACCGTGTTCCTGCCGTGGCCGCAGAACCGCCCGTTCCCCAGCCACGTCCGCGTGAACCTGGGCTACGTCTCCGAGAAGGGGCAGCTCATCCCCGCCGACCCTGCGGTCCTGGCCCTCAGCAACCAGGCCCCGCAGCAGGCGATCACGATCACCAACCGCAAGGAGATGCCCGGAGCGCCGGCCACGGCCATGCAAGGCCCGACCCGCTGACCGACCGCCTCGACGCGATCCTGAGCCAAGCCCAGGATCGCCGGCCCCGGGGATTCCTCCCAGAGCCGGCGATCCCTGGGCTTTCCTCGTTTCCCCTGCTTTCAAAAATTCAGGTGGCGAAAGTCCATGTGCAACGGCGAGCGGCGCGGCGTAAGCCCGCCGTGGAGATGATCGTTCGTGAAAGTGGCACGCATGTCGTTGCGAGCTCCACGCATCGTTGCAGGTTTTCACGGCGGGCTTACGCCGCGCCGCTCGCCTCCTGATACTGATAACAGCCTCTCAAACAACGCGACAATCGCCCGCAGTCCCGCCAGGCTCCTATGCTGACGGGGACCGTTTCCCAGGCTCCGCCAACCCCGACTTCCCGTGAAAGGCCGCTTCATGCTCTGGCTCTGGCTCGCGCCGCTGGCGGTGATCGCAGCAGGGGCGGGCGCCTACTTCTGGCGCGTCGGCAAGGCGGCGCGGCCGTCGGAGCGCTGGCTCGCCGCGCGCCAGGCGTTCGACCAGCAGCGCGCCGAGCTGCACGCGCAGTTCTTCGCGGCGGCGGCGGCGTCGGGCAAGCCGCGCGGGCTGCGCTGGAAGGACTGCCAGTGGGACGACGCCCTCGCCGCGATCTGCGAGCGAAGCACCGGCCAGCTCCTCGCCCTCGCCGGCGTCGTCATCGCCTTCGAAGCCGTCGAAGGCGGCGACATGGAAGGCCTCGCCGCCGTCGGCAACCTGCGCAGCGCCACGGCGGTCTTCTTCCTGCACGATGGACAGTGGCGCACCTCCGGCCGCGCCGTCTTCAACCTCGACCCCGACGGGGCGGCGGCGCACTTCGGCAAGCAGTACGAGCGCGTCGCCTAGAAGCCGCTTCGGAACCTTGGGCGACGCAATCGCACCTGCAACGGCGAGCGGCGCGGCGTCAGCCCGCCGTGGAAATCCCCAACGATGCTCCCCGCGCGCCGCTCCCCGCCCGCAAAATCGGCAAAATGCGGACAACCGGTTTGACCGCGCCAAAAACGCGCCCTATGCTCGATTGTTACGATTGGCACAGCCGCGCGACGCCCCTTGATCTGCGGCTGCTGATTTTTGCCTCGTGCAAAACGGGATCTGCCGACCTGCTTCCATGTGTTCCACGACAAAGGCAAACCAGCCGCGAGGCTGGGACGCAAAGCCATGGGTCCGTCGGGCCTTCGCCCGCAGGATCGCCAGGCTACCGAATGGAGTGGTCCACACGACAACGCGCTCGCAAGCCAAGCGTCGTTGCGCCCAGAGCGGCGTCGGCGGGAATCCCTTTTAACCTGCGGGCATCGTTGTCCGCCGGGTTGTCCGGGAACGCTCCAGACGTTCCCGAATGCCATTCTTTCTCTGGACCAGAAAGGATCTGTCATGGTTTCCCGCATCACCGCCTCGGTCGTCAACTTCATGAAGCGCGAAGACGGCCCGACCGCCGTCGAATACGCCGTCATGCTGGCGCTCATCATCGTGGTGTGCATCACCGCGATCACGACGCTGGGCACCAACGCCAACAAGACGTTCGACTCCGTCGGCACCACGATCGGCTCGACCTCGTCGTGATCGATGTCGTGACCGATGGTTCCGACCGGGCGTGACTGCAGCTCTCCGCGGAAGCCGTCTTCGAGGCAGGCATCCCCATCTTCCGCCTGCCCTGGAGCACCGCGGCAGCGGCCGTGCCCGCGACCCGAACTTCCCCTGATCCGACCAGCAAGCCCGGCGCG
>JAYSSW010000347.1:0-8984 GCA_043720335.1 Planctomycetia bacterium | reverse complement strand
ACCGCATGCAGAGGCCGAAAAGGACGACGGTTTTGCGCGAGGAACAGCCCCCCTCGCCCCCATCCCCTCTCGCCCCGCAACCGAGTCGTTGTCATCGGATGTTGTGCTTGCAGCGGGGGGAGAGGGGGGCCGAACCAAGCGGCCGTGCAACTCGCTGAGAAGCTGTTTCAAAACCTGCGATGAAGATTCCAGACGACAGAAGGCGAGTGGCGCGGCTTGCGCCGCGCCGTGCAAGCCTGCAACGATGCGTGTGTTCCGCAACGAATCGCGTGCAATTTCCGCGAACGAAAGATTTCACGGCGGGCTTGCGCCGCGCCGCGCCGCGCCGCGCCGCGCCGCTCGCCTTCTGTCGCTGGAGAGTATTTCCATCACCCGAAGTTTTGAAACAGCTTCTCAGCGACGCGGTTCCATTTTCTCCTGCCGCTCGCCTTTCCAGAGGCGCTTCCGCCATGTCGATCCGCGTTCCCCTCGACCGGTTCCTGGGCTGCATGCTGGGGCAGGCGGTCGGCGACGCCCTCGGCGCCCCGTTCGAGGGGCTGCCGACCGACTTCGTCTACTGGGTGCGCGGACCCGTCCACGAACTGATCGGACAGCCTCCGGACGCGGTCCTCGCCTACACCGACGACACGCAGATGATGATCGGTGTCGCGGAAACGCTCATCGAACGTGGCGAGATCGTCGAGGACACCATCTGCGAACGCTTCGCCGCCAACTTCGACGACTCGCGCGGCTACGGGCAGGGGGCGTCGCAGATCCTCACCGCGATGCGCGATGGCGGCGACTGGCGCGACCTCGCCGACCACCTCTTCCCCGGCGGGTCGTTCGGCAACGGCGCGGCGATGCGGGTCGCTCCCGTAGGGCTGTTCTTCGGCCCCGATCCCGCGCGGGTCGCGGAGCAGGCGAGGCTTTCCGCCCTGCCGACCCACCGCCATCCGCTCGGCATCGAAGGGGCGGTCCTGCTCGCGGTCGCCGTCGCCTTGGCGGCCCACGGCCCCCCGTTCGACCGGCGCGGATTCTTCGACGAACTCCAGCGCCACTGCGTCTCCGAGGAGTTCGCCTGGCAGGTGCGCGCGGCCCGCAAGCTGCGGCGCGGGCACGCCCTCGACTTCCTGGGGCACAGCCTGCCCGCGCACCGCTCCGTGGTCACCGCCATCGCCTGCTTCAGCACGAACCCCGATTCCTACGAGCGAGCCGTCGCCAAGGCGATCGCCCTGGGCGACGACACCGACACCCTCGCCGCGATGGCCGGCGCCCTGTGCGGCGCCCACCTGGGGTTGTCGGCCGTCCCAGCCGACTGGCTGCGGCGTTTGGAAGGCGGCCCGAAGGGGGGCGACTACATCCGCGCGTTGGCGGAACAACTGCACGAACGGCATGGCGCCGCAGCGACGACCGCGTGAAGCGCCGCGTCGAGCAGCAGCCACGCGTTGATTCATACTTTCAAGGCCGTGGCCGCAGGGCGTGTTTGACGCACCCTGCGGCCGCTTCGGTTTGTTGCATTCACGCAAGCTCGGAGCCTACGCGTTGAAGGTTCCCTGGAGCAGCAGCGTGGCGGCGGCGTCCTTGACGGTCAGCGTGTCGCCAAGGGCGACGGCGCTGGCGAGGGAGAGGGTCTTGTCGGCGCGGCCGAAGGTGTCGGTGGTGAGCGAGCCGATCAGGGCGCCGTTGCGGTACACGGTGTAGGTGGCGCCGGCGTTGAGGTGCTCGAGCTGGACGCGGAGGAAGTTGCCGGCGCTGTAGAACTCGGCTTCGCCGAAGTCGTTGGAGCCGAGGGGGACGGGGGTGAGGTCGGCCTTGAGCTCGGACTCCTCGGTTTCGGACTCGGAGTTGTTGCCGTGGTCGTCGAAGGAGTGGTCGTTGCCGGTCCCGCCGTGGAGTCGGTCGTTGCCGGAGTCGCCGTTGAGGTCGTCGTCGCCGGAGTCGCCGAAGAGGCTGTCGTCGCCGGAGCTGCCGTGGAGTCGGTCGTTGCCGACGCCGCCGTGGAGGGAGTCGCGGCCGTAGCTGCCGTTGACGATGTCGTCGCCGTTGGCGCCGTTGACGAAGTCGTCGCCGTCGTCGCCGTTGACGGAGTCGTTGCCGTCGTCGCCGGAGAGGATGTCGTTGCCGCTGGCGCCGCGGACGGAGTCGTTGCCAGCGCCGCCGGAGCAGCGGTCGTTGCCGTCGTCGCCGTTGAGCACGTCGTTGTGGTCGCCGCCGGAGAGGGAGTCGTCGCCGATGCCGCCGCGGACGGTGTCGCGGCCGGAGCCGCCGCGGAGGAGGTCGTTGGACGAGCCGCCGACGAGGTAGTCGTCGCCGGACTGGCCGTTGACGGAGTCGCCGCCGGCGCCGCCGTCGAGATAGTCGGCGGAGCTGCCGCCGGAGAGGGTGTCGTTGCCGTTGCCGCCGAAGGCGAAGACGCGCAGGGCGGTGTTGGAGGTGAGGACGTCGTTGCCCCCCTTGCCGTTGAACAGCACGCGGGCGCCGGCGATCGACGTGTTGTTGAAGTTGTAGTTTCGGCCGTTGAGGCTGACGACGAGGCCGGTGGGGGACTGGTTGACGGCGACGCGGTCCGCCCCCTCGGTGCCGTTGATGACGACCTGCTTCACGGGGGAGGTCGTCAGGAAGACCGGGCTGCCGCTCGGAGTGACGCGGGCCTGCAGTTCCTCGACGCGAAGGGCGAAGGTGCGGCGCAGGGCGGGCTGGTTCGTGCGCTTGAACCAGGACCGGAAGGAATGGAACATGCTCGACTCCTAAGAATAAAAGAAGGGAATTCGTCACCGTCCAAACGCAACAACGAGGGGTCGATCCGTCGCCCCCGCAAGGCCATCCTATAATATGGACATGAATGTCCAATTTATGCGTACGATAAATTATCTAGTCCAATGGAGCTGCCAGCGTTCAAAACAACCGTAGTGGCGTCACAAGGTTGCGAAGAAGTCCGAGGTCGTATCCCGCGAACGATCCCTGGAGTGGATCAGCCAGACGCAGAATGGGGCAAAAATGAAGGGTCTCAAATAAACTATAGTTCCCACGAGGCGCGAAAGCAAGGATTTGTTGCAACGATCCTGTCAAATGACGAATTTGTCATTTATCGCCTCATCACCTTACGGTGTCTCGCACGCCGTTTGGCGTTCCATCGACGACGGATCAAGGTCCAGCGGCTCGCTGCGCCGCCACAGCTCGTCGAAGAACGGCTTGCGGCGGGCCAGCATGCACTCCTCGCTGTACAGCTTCTCCGCGAGCCAGTAGACCCCTTCGCGCAGCTCGTCCACCGTCATGTTCTTCGGCGTGTAGTTCACGTCGAACAGCGTGCACAGGTCCCAGCGGCCCGGCTGCAGGATGCGCCCCTCCTTCAGCAGCCGCGTGTAGAGCGGCGTGCCGGGGAACGGCGTCAGCACCGTGATCTGCACCTCGTACAGAGGCGCCTCCATCGCGAACTCGTACACCTGCTCGAAGATGTCGGGCGTCTGCCGGTCCAGGCCGAGAATGAAGCAGCCGTTGACCGTGATCCCCTCCCCCTGGATGCGGCGGACCGCTTCGAGGTTCGTGCCGAACCGGCGGCTCTTGAAGTTCGAGCGCAGCTCGATCCCCTCCAGCGAGCTGCGCTCGGGGCTTTCCAGGCCGATCAGCACCTGCCGGCAGCGCGAGCGCCGCATCAGCCGCAGCAGCTCCAGGTCGTCGGCGACCGAGATGTCGGTCTCGGTGAACCACTTCACCCCCATCGGGACCAGCTGTCGGCACAGCTCGCGGCCCCAGGCATGGTCGACGAACGTGTTGTCGTCGGCGAACTCGATGAACGGCCTCTTGTTCAGCTGCCGGATCGCCTGGATGTCGCGGATCACCGCCGACACCGGCCTCTTGCGGTACGGCTCGTTGAGCATCACGTTGGAGGCGCAGAAGTCGCAGCGCCACGGGCAGCCGCGCGTCGTCTGCACCGGGAAGCGCGAGTAGGGCCGCTTCGCCAGCAGGTCGTAGCGCGGAATCGGCAACGTGGCGACGTCGATCGGCGGGAACTTCGCGGCTTCCCACACCCGCGGCGCGTCGCCCCGCGCGATGGCCTCCACCGCTGCGGGCCAGGTCCGTTCGCCTTCGCCGAGGAAGACGAAGTCGGCGTGCTCGAGCGCTTCGTCGCGCTGCACCGAGACGTGCAGGCCCCCCATCGCGACACGCACGCCGGCTTTGCGGAGCCGGTCGGCAACGGCGTAGGCCTCGAACACCTGGGCGGAGAAGGTGCTGATCGCCACCAGGTCGCAGGTGTAGACCTCGGCGGGTTCGCCGCCGTCGCCTTCGGCCTCGAAGTAGTGCAGTTCGTGCCCCGGCGGCGTGCAGGCGGCCAGGTAGAGCAGGCCGAGACTGGGGAGCGACGTGAGAACCTTGCCTCGCTCGACGATGCCGGGCAGCGACATGCCGAGTTCGAGCAACTTGGGGTCGTGGGCGCGCAGCCCGCTCATCGCGAGGAAGCCGATCTTCATGGCAGGCCGCTCCGCAGGGTTTGTAGGACCGCGACAATCAACGCCGTCACCGGGATGAAGAACAGATGGCGGCAGCCTGCCCGCCACGCCGACAGGAAGCACACCGCCGGCATGGAGAGGCCGCCGACGATGAACCCAAGCGAAGCGATGGTGGCGTGCAGCGAAGGCTCGGCGGGCGCGGGGGCGAGGCCGTAAACGACGTTCATCAGCCCCAGCGCCGCCAGGGCGATGTGCCCCAGCCGCACGATGCGGCGCCGGAATGATGAATAGCCGCCGAGGAAGTCCTCGCGGTAGAAGAACAGCCCCAGGATCGCGCCGGTGACGAACGCGGCCAGGACCATGCTCCAGCCGAAGTACCAGTTCAACATGGGTCCGCCATCGCGAAGGGGTCAAAGCTGCGTCGAAGGCTTGCGGTACGCCAGCACGAACAGGACCAGCATGACGGCGTCGATGACCGCGAACGGCTTGAACAGCAGGGGACAGCCGGTCGTGGCCCAGTAATAGAAGGTCAGCCCGGCGTAGCAGATCTTGAGCAGCATGCCGAACGGGATCAGGTTGCGGTTGGCGACCGGGTCGCGTGCGATGGCGAAGAACATGACGCCGAAGACGATCAGCAGCAGGGCGGAAAACTGAAGATACGCCCAGTGGTTCGGGTGCGGCACGCCGGCGGCGTCGAAGATGCGCGCGCCGAGCAAAAGGAACGCCAGCCCGATCAGCAGATCGTAGAGGCCCGCGATCGCGAACAGCGCACGGATCATGGCGGGAGTCACAGCGAGTTCCTTTCTCTCGTGTCGCAAGCGGCCACCGAGCGAACGCCCTGGCCGCCGTGCTCACGATGTCGAAAGGATTATCACCGACGGCCTCGGCAAACACAAGCATTGTGTTGGCGGACGAGGCTTTTCGCGTTCAGGCGGACGGTCAGCGCCGGATGAAACCGCGACGGTTGGTGCCGTCATGGAGTGAGATGTGTAAAAAAGGCCCGGAGCCGTCTTGTATGTCCCAGTCAGACGACTCCAGGCCAGCATCCACGAGATGCCGAGGTCAATCTAATCGACGTGCGTTCACTGTTCAATAGTACATCGACAGAATTCTCCCTTTCTTGTCGGAGCGGCCCATGCTCATTGATGCCCAAGGCGTTCCCATCTCCTGCGAATCGGTCGGCGACGGGCCGGCGGTCCTGTTCGTGCACGGCCTGGGAGCCACCGGCAACGTCTGGCATGGCCAGCGGCTCGCCTTGTCGAAGTTCTACCGCGTCGTCACCATCGACCTGCCCG
The DNA here is from genome assembly GCA_043720335.1 of Planctomycetia bacterium. GTDB lineage: Bacteria > Planctomycetota > Planctomycetia > Gemmatales > Gemmataceae > JAYSSW01. The sequence goes on along the minus strand of JAYSSW010000347.1, from coordinate 3,262 downwards.
GCTCGGGGCGCTCCGGGAAAAACGAGAAAACCTACACGATGGAAGGCTGGGTTGCGCAGCTGCGAATCGTCGCTGACACGCTCCAGCTCGGCAAGTTCGTGCTCGTCGGCCATTCGATGGGGACCATCCTCGCCCAGAACTTCGCCGCCCAGCACCACGACCGCGTGCGCGGCCTGGTCCTGTGCGGCCCGCTCGTCGAGCTGGCGCCGGCGGCGCAGCAGGCGTTCTCCAAGCGGGCCGACCTGGTGCGCAGCGAAGGCATGATCGCCATCGCCGACACCGTGCTGGCCGGGGCGCTGACGCTCGCCACCCGCGAGGGGAACGGCATGCTCACGGGACTGTTCCGCGAGATGCTGCTGGCGCACGACCCGCTGCAGTACGCTGCCCACATCTACGCGCTGCAGCGCGCGACCGCGAAGGACGACCCGCCGAAGATCCCCGCACCGACGCTGCTGCTGGTCGGCGACCAGGACACGGTGACGCCGCTCGCGAACGCCCAGGAGATCGCTGGCGGGCTGCGTAGCGCCCGCGTGGAGGTCATTCCCGCGACCGCCCACCTGACGATGGCCGAGCGGCCCGACTTCTTCAACGCCGCACTTGCCAATTTCCTCGCGGCGCTATGAATGGGAGGGAGACAAGCCCCACCATGAGCGAAGCGATTGGTGGGGGTCAAAGCCTGCGACCACTCACCCCCAGGAATCGCTTCGCTCATCATGGGGCTTGGGAGCGATCCTTTGAAGACGCGCACGTTGGAAACGGAGATGTGGCTGCCGCTGGGGATCGGGCCGGTGTTCGGCTTCTTCAGCGACGCGCAGAACCTCGACGCGATCACGCCCCCCTGGCTGCACTTCCGCATCCTCACGCCCACGCCTTTCACGCTCTCGGCCGGCGCGTTCATCGACTACCGCATCCGCGTGCACGGCGTGCCGGTGACGTGGAAGACCGAGATCACCGCCTGGCAGCCCCCCTTCCATTTCGTCGACGAGCAGCGCAGAGGCCCCTACCGCGTCTGGATCCACAAGCACGACTTCGTCGAGCGCGACGGCGGCGTCTGGATCCGCGACCACGTCGACTACGTCGTGCCCGGCTTCGTCTGCGAGCCGCTGCTGCACCGCCTGCTGGTCGGCCCCGACCTGCGCGCCATCTTCGCGTTCCGCCAGCAGAAGATCCGCGAGATGCTCGCTCCGGGGACGCCGCCGGTCGAGGACAAGATCGTGCTGCGCTGAGACGAATCGCGTTCGATTCGCGGAAAACGGCTGCACGCCGCGTGCGCTTCGATTATGCTGCGTCGCAATGGGCTTACGGTTCCAACTCTCTGGGAGGTGCGACGCATGCGAAGGTTGATGCTGATGCTGGCGGTGCTGGGCGTGGCGGCGACGGCGGCCTGGGCCAAGGACGACTACAAGTTCGGCCCCGACTCGATGCCGCAGGAAGGCGTCCCGCAGGGCGAGATCGTCCCGTTCAAGTGGGAAAGCAAGGTCTTCGCCGGCACGACCCGCGATTGCTCCCTCTACGTCCCCAAGCAGTACGACGGCAAGACCCCCGCCTGCGTCATGGTCTTCCAGGACGGCGGCAGCTACGCCAACCCCAAGGGGCAGTTCCGCGTCCCCGTCGTCCTCGACAACCTCATCCACAGGAAGGAAGTCCCGGTCATCATCGGCATCTTCCTCAACCCCGGCGTCTTCGAGGGCAAGGACAAGAAGAAGGGCGGCAGCAACCGCAGCTTCGAGTACGACACCCTCTCGCCCCAGTACGCCGAATTTTTGGAGAAGGAAATCCTCCCCGAAGTCGGCGGCAAGTACAAGCTCCGCACCGACGCCCCCGGCCGGGGCATCGGCGGCATCAGCTCCGGCGGCATCTGCGCCTTCACCGTCGCCTGGGAGCGACCCGACCTCTTCAGCAAGGTCCTCTCCCACGTCGGCAGCTTCACCAACATCCGCGGCGGCGACCGCTACCCCGGCATGATCCGCAAGACCAAGAACAAGGACATCCGCGTCTTCCTCCAGGACGGCTCCGGCGACCTCGACAACGAACACGGCCACTGGTACCTCGGCAACCTCCAGATGGAGAAGTCCCTCGCCTACAAGAAGTACGACTTCAAAACCGTCTGGGGCGACGGCGGACACAACGGCAAGCACGGCGGCGCCATCCTCCCCGACTCCCTCCGCTGGCTCTGGCGCGACACGCCCGCCATCGGCGGCGTGCGGAGCGACGACGCGAAGTGATATTCCTGAGTGGTATTCCTGAGCCCGAAGCGCAAGCGAGGCCGCCCCGCGCGACGGTGCGTGGGCGCTTCCCGCGTGTGTTTCGCCGATGCGCCCGCGAGGCGAAGAACCACGCACCGTCGCGCGGGGCGGCATCGCTTGCGCTTCGGGCTCAGGTGTATGCAAGCAGTCAGGCAACGGCTCCACACCGCCACGACTTGTCAGCGCTTCCGCTCTGAGGTAAACTTCAAGCATGATCCTCATTCGCTTCCCCAACACCGAATCCAAACGAGCCGCGCTGGCCCAACTCGCGGGCCGGTTCAGTTTCAAGAGCTGGGCCAGCGGCGAGATGCTCGTGCCCGAAGACGCCCTGCCGTTTCTCGCGGTCCAGGGCGTTTCTTTCACCGTGGAGGGACCAGCCACCTATGAGCAGCATGGTTCGGCGTTTCGAGGTGCTGCTCCCGCTCCGGTTTAACGACGGCACCCCTGTCCCTGTCACTGCGATTGCTGACACGCTTGTCGAGTTCGAGGAACAGTTCGGCGCCGTCTCGTGCGAGTCGCAGTCCATTCGTGGGCGTTGGCGGGCGGATGGGCAAAGCTACCGCGACGACCTGATCCGGGTCTTTGTGGACGTGCCCGACCCGCTTGAAAGCCGCGAGTTCTTCCTGTCAGCCAAGGAACGCCTCAAAACCCGGTTCCAGCAACTCGACATGCTGGATGACCACCTACCTCATCGAAGTGCTTTGAGAGCCAAGTGCGGCTTGTCTCCTCGTTCCCCGGCTCTGCCGGGGAACGAGAAGAGGTGAGTGAGGTCCAAGCATGAAAAAGAGCGACCAGTACCACAAGTGGGTCGATTGGAGCGAGGAAGACGGGGCGTACATCGGCAAATGCCCCGATCTGATCACAGGAATTCACGGCGACGATCCGACGAAGGTCTACGCCGATCTGTGCGAGGTGATCGAGGACGTGATCGCCCACTTCAAGTCCGAAGGCCGCCCGCTTCCCGCTGCCAAGGTCAAGCCCATGCAGGAAGTGGTGTAGGGCGCAGAGACGTGGAG
>JAYSSW010000346.1:0-4313 GCA_043720335.1 Planctomycetia bacterium | reverse complement strand
TCGCCGTTCCGTTGGCGCCATGCCGTCGCGCGGTTTTCCTCGCTCGCGCTTCGGGCTCAGGCGGAAAATCGCCAAGGAAACGAAGGCAGTTCCTTGCGAGGCAAATGCCGCTTGCACTTGCCCCGGCGCCGCGTAAAATAAACGTGGAATGCAACGCTTGGCGACGATCCCTTGCTGGGCCGCGAAGCCTGGATGCAGGTTCAAAAGCTCGAATTCCGCCGCGCCTCCTTTCGCTGATCGCATCCCTGTCACACGACGACCATTGCTGGAGGGGCCATGTGAAGCGCCCGACCGCGTGACCAAGGCGACCTCTCACAGCTCCACTACCTCGCAGCTTTGCTGCATGCGGAAGACCGCGAATGCCAACCAGCGACGACTTGAATCTGGACGCGATCGACAAGCGGCAGGCCTTCCCCGTCCACAAGGAAGGCTTCACGCTCGACGACTATCGGTTGATCGTGCGGATCGGCGAAGGCTCGTTCGGCGAAGTCTGGAAAGCCGAGCGCGGCGGCTACCCGGTCGCCCTCAAGATCCTCAACGCCTCGATCAACACCGAGGAAGCCCAGCGCGAATTGAAGTCATTGGAGACCCTCAAGCGGCTCCACCACAAGTTCCTCGTTCACACCGAGAACTTCTGGTCCGATGGCGACCGCCTCTACATCGAGATGGAACTGGCCGACGGCGGCACGCTGAAGGAACGCCTGAAAGCCTACCAGTCGCTGGGCAAGGAAGGCATCCCCGGCGACGAACTGCTCAAGTACTTCACCGAGGCGGCCCAGGCGCTCGACTACCTGCACGGCAATCGCCCCGTCTTCCTGCACCGCGACATCAAGCCCGCCAACATCCTGCTCGTGCAGAGCTGCGCCAAGCTCGCCGACTTCGGGCTTCTTCGGCAGGTGACGGGCGACAACACCAGCACCAAGACGCAGGGCGGCACCCCCGTCTACATGGCGCCCGAATCGGTCAAGGAGGACAAGTTCAGCGTCGCCTCCGACCTGTGGTCGTTCGCGGTCACCTACGCCGAGCTGCGCCAGGGCAGGCTCCCCTTCTCCGCGAAGACGCAGTTCCAGATTTTCCAGCGAGTCTGCCAGGATCCGCCCGATCTGGACGACCTGTTCCACCCGGAAGAGAAGAAAGTCCTGCTCAAAGCGCTTGAGAAGGACCCGAAGGACCGCTTCACCTCGTGCGGCGATTTCGTCTTCGAGCTGAACCGCGTGGTCCCGTGGACCGCGGCGGTCGTGGTGCCGACGTTGTCCATGCCGCAGCAGACCGATCGCAAGCCCGGCTCCGCGAAGCCGAAGCCGCTGCAGCCGAGCGACCCGGCGCCGGCGGACCCGAGCACCCGCCGCAAGCGCCCCGTTCCGACGATGGAAGACATCACCCTGCCGCCGTCCGATGCGCAGGCAGCGAACGCGCCGACGGTCCCGAACGACGACGGCACGGTGGTCAACGAAAAGCTCCGGCGTTCCGACAGGCCCGCCCGGACGGAGACGCAGCCCGACCAGGAGGCGACGGTCGTCCCCTCCGCCGCGCCGGCAGGCACCAGGGCGAACCCGGCCGCCGCCACCGACAAGAAATCGACCGCGACCTACATGCCGCCCGCCCGGCCGCAGCCCAAGAAGAACGTCGCGCTGCGGATCGTGGTATCGGCCCTCGTCGTCGCGGTGTTCGCGGGGGTCGGCTTCGTCGTCTTCAAGGAGCTGCAAAGCAAGAAGGACAATCCGCCCGACAAGGGGGGACCAACGACCGGCCTGACACCCGAGGCCGTCGCCACCGCGGTCGAGAAGGCCCTGCGCGACGACGATCTCGAAAAGGCGCGCGCGGTGGTTGAGCAAAATCGAAAGAGCCTCCCCGACTCGGGCGAAAAGCTGCTCGCCCGGATCGACCAGAAGGCGAACGCCCTCGACCTTCTCCAGTCCGCCGAGGCCCTGCTCAAGAAAAAAGACTTCGAAGGCTCGCTCGCCCTGCTCAAGAAGGCGAAGAACTCCTTCGAGTTTCCCGCCGACACCGACCGCAAGGCTGGCATCCTCACGTCGGCCCGCGACGGCCTGCACCTTCGGCTCGTCGGCGTGATGCGCGACGCCATCAAGAGCCGCAAGACGGAGCAGATGCGAGAGAGCTTCGCGGAACTCAGCAAGTTCCGCGACGACAACCCGCGCACCGACTGGACGCCGAGCTTCCAGGAGCTTCCCCCGCCCAACGATTTGAAGGCGAGCGCATGGAACGCGCTGCTGGCCGACAAGGTCGTGGTCGCGGACGCCCGTCGTCGGCTGGACGAATTGAAGGACTACGCCAACCCGCAGCAGCCGGAGAAGTTCGTTCTCGACCCGGCGTATGAAAGCAACGTCGCCGTGATCGAGGCCTTGGTGAAGGCCCACGAATCGGACGCGGCGAACTGGGACGCCGCCGGCAAGGAACTGGCCGAGGCCGCGCGTCTCGCCACGGCGCCGCCCCTCAGCCAGAACCTTTGGGCGGCGCTGTCCTCGTTCGAGAAGGGCGCCAAGCGGTTCCGGTTCAAGGATCTCGAACTGCTGCCTTCGGCCCCGACCGACGAATCGGCGAAGCAGGCGACCGCCCGATTCTTCGCCCTCGTCCTCGACCGGCTGGTGCAGCAGGACAACTACCAGTGGTTCCCCAGCGACGCGGAGATCAAGAAGTGCCGGGCCTGGCTGGCCGACTTCAAGGGGCCGGGCGAAATCGCCCTGGCCTTGAAGGCGGAAGGTCTGGTCCGCGAAAACGCCAACGAACAGGAGATCGCGTCGGTCGATTTCCCCGCCCATCGCGACTGGTACACGCGCTACGTCCACGCGCTGGTTGTGGAGAAAACCAAAGGCGCCCCCGCCGCCGCCGACGCCCTGGCCACGCTCCTCAAGGGGAACGCGACGGCCCGCAAGGAACGCATGAAGGACGCCGGCCGCGTGCTGCGTGCCGCAGCAGCATCGCTCGCGCCGAAGGGACGCACGCCGCGCGAATTCGCGTCGAAGGAGGACGCCGCCAAGGCGTTCACCTGGCTGACGGCGCTGCTGGAACAGGAGGACGCCGCGCCTCTCAACGATCTGCTCGATTTGGCCGCCGCCGCGATTCAAGCGGGCAACAAGGAAGCCGATGCGCGGCTGGCGACGCTGCCCGACGACTTCGACAAGCTGCAGCCGGCGGATCGGCTGCAAGGGTACCGCGCCGCAGCCAAGACGTTCCGGGCCGACTTCGACGCCGCTGCCGCCCGCAAGGATTTCGGCGACCGCGCGCTGCCGAAGAGCGAGCGGGCGCAGACCTTCGCATCCCGGATGCGGAAGGACGACCTGCTGCTGGAAGCGGCTGAGTTGAACGGCAAGGCGGTCGAGTTCGCGGCGCAGGCGACGTACGCGAAGTCCAAGGACCAGCACGCCAAGTTCCAGGTCTTCGAGGAAGCGATCAAGAAAGCCCAGGCGCCACAGAAATCGCCTGAAGGCTTCGCGCTGCCGCTGGTGGTCGCCACGCTGGAAGCCGCGAAGGATTTCTCCAGGACCGACATGGACGCGGCCATCCACGCGGGGGAAAAAGCGCTGGAGTGGAAGCTGCCGGGCCAGAAGGAGTGGGAGTCGCTCCGTGGCCGGGCCATGGTGCGGGTCGCCGACCTGCGCTACAGCCTGCTGTTCAAGAAGGTCGAAGCCAAGGAGAAGATCGAGCCGAGCATCGAGTACCCGATCATGCTTGGCCTGTACCAGAAAGCGCGGCCGATCTACGCCGAGAAGTACGCGGGCGAGCTGGGGTTCAAGATCGGCCGCCTGCACGTCCTGCTGGAAGACTTCCGCAAAGCCTACGACGAGCTCAAGGTCGCCCGTGCGAAGCTGGCCGCGATCCCGCAGCCCTACCCCGAGGCCGATCGCGCGGAGATCACCGACGCGCTGCGGCTGACAGGCAATCTGATGAACGCCCCCGAACTGAAGGCGTTCGTCAAGTAGTCGCCAAGCGGTTCAGCAGCAGATGCCCCACTAACCCTGAGCGCAAGCGAGGGGATCGCCGGACGACGCGCGGAACGAGAATTTCCGCCTGCATGGTTCGCTGCGATCCCCTCGCTTGGCGCTCAGGAGACATCGAAGGGCTGTCGTGCAGGCGCCACACGCTCTGAGCCCGAAGCGCCGAGCGAACCTTTGAACGCCGCAGGGCGGCGGCACCACGGGAAGGAACTGACTTCGTTTGCTTGGCGATTTTCCGCCTGAGCCCGAAGCGCGAGCGAGGAAAACCGCGCGACGGTGTGGGCCTGGGGAACGGCGACTCGAGCCGCGACTCGCTGCAACTCGCTGCGCATCGTCGAACGGGAGCCGCTTCCCTTG
>JAYSSW010000345.1:0-1960 GCA_043720335.1 Planctomycetia bacterium | reverse complement strand
GGCTTCCTTGCTGGGCAGGAGGGGAAGGTTCCATCGACCGCGGTCCTGGCATAGAACAGCCGGGAAGCCGACATTTCTTTCCGCCCCGCCCCTCGCCGAAATCCGCGAAACTTGAACGGCGGCCTCGGTGGCTCATTCTTCCTGTCTTCGCGCGGTGCTGTCGCTCCCTGCCGGTCGCGGTTCCTGCGCCTGCGGCTTCGCGTCACTGCGCGGAGCCGTTCACCTTGCCGTTCGAGAACTGCCAGATGAAGCACCAGTGGAGGTAGGCGCCGAGCAGGACCATGACGTGGAAGATCTCGTGGAAGTGGACGACGCCGGGGATGACGACGAACCAGCGCAGGAACTCCAGCACGCCGCCGATGGAGTAGGCGACGCCCCCCAGCAGCAGCGGCCGCACGAAGCGGAAGCCGTGGCGGCGGGCGATGGCGACGCCGGAGACGACGCCGACCCAGCCGAGAATCAGATAGAGCGACAGGCCGAGCAGTTCGTCCATGTCGTCGAAGTAGACCGTCTTCAGCGAGATCGCGGTCGCCGCTGCCGACCAGATCAGCAGAAGCGGCAGCCAGCGTTTCCAGCCGTGGAAGAGGATGCCGTGCGCGGGCGTGAAACTGCTGGCGATGAGGACGAAGATGGCGGCGTGGTCGAGCCGGGCCATCACCTGGCGGGCGACGCCACCGCGTTCCATCTGGTGGTAGACGCCGCTCATCGAGAAGAGCAGGACGGTGCCGAAGGCGTAGACGCCGAGGAAGAGGAGCCGGCCGGTGTCGCCGCGCCCGCGCCGCAGCAGCCGCCAGCCCAGCACGAGGAAGACGACTGCGCCGATCAGATGGCTGATGGAGCTGAACGGATCATGGAAGCCTGGCAGCGTGTGCAGCTCCGGCTCGGCGCCGATCTCCAACGGCTCCTGCATGCGACGCCCCGCCTCCCGCTCAAACCCTCGATGCAAGTTCGGCGTGGATGAAATAGCAAGGATTGGCGGAAGATCAAGCGGCCTCCGATGCGCGGATCACGCTCGGCTGCGACTTGTCAATCGGCGGGCGGCGCGTTACTGTTGCATCGCTCCCTCAGTGATCGCCGTAACAACTGCCGGCGTGCCCTCCGCCAACCGGGAATGATCCATGAACGCATGCCTGCAAACCGCGCGTTTCCTTCTCGCCGCGGCGCTCCTGGCCGCAGCTCCTTCCGCTCGCGCCCAGGACGGCAACTCCACCGCGCTGGCGAAACTGGCGTCGAGCATGAAGCCCGGCACCTGGGCGGAACTGAAAACCGACGGCTACACGGCGGACCTGCTCAAGGCGCAGAACCACCACGTCCTCCAGTACACCGGCGCCGCCGCCTGGGATCCCGCTTCGCAGCAGGCCCTCTTCGTCGGCCAGGGGCACTACTCGGCCCTGAAGTTCATCGGCTACGCGGCGAAGTCGAACGCCTGGCGGCTGAGGCCCACGCCCGATTGGTGGAAAGGCGACCCCAAGACCGGCAAGGGGCCGATCGGGCACGCCTACTACAACAACGACATCGATGCCGTCCATGGAGCGTTCTTCCACCATCAAAGCGACACGCGTCTGGTGCACCGCTACGACATCGCCAAGGACGCGTGGACCACGCTGCCGGAGATCAAGAACGCCTCCACAGGCCACGGCACCGCGATCGCGTTCTTCCCGGACCGCAAGGAACTGGTGCGCGTGCTGGGCGGAACCGTGCATGTCTTCCGCGCCGAGTCGAACGCATGGACACGGCTGCCCGACAAGCTGGCGATGGGGCCCTACCACAACGTCGCACGCTACAGCGCCCCCCAGAAACTGGTGCTCCTGGGAGGCGGCAACGGCAGCAAGGACCTCCACAAGCTCGACGCCGAGGGGAAGATCACCAAGCTTCCCCCGGCGCCGGTCGAGGTCGGCATCAACACCGCCGTGGTCACGTCCGATCCGGTGTCGGGCGACTTCCTGGTTCTGCACAAGGA
>JAYSSW010000344.1:0-4332 GCA_043720335.1 Planctomycetia bacterium | reverse complement strand
GCCGTGCTCTCCGGGTTCAAGTTTCGCGGATTCGGGGCGTGCGGAGGCTGGCCGGGCGAGGATCTCGCCGGCGGAGGCGTGGGCGGCGATCGTGCGATTCGACGAGCGGGTCGCATTCGCACGACTCGGCTCACTCCCATTTCTCTCCCGCCTTTCGCTCGGTGTCCTCTGCGGCTGGTCGTTTTCTTCCCCGCCTTTTCCTCTGTGTTTTCTGTGCCTCCGTGGTTGATCCTGCATTTTTCCGGCTTGCGTCGCGGCGGGAATCGGGTAGCTTCAAACCATCCCGCCCGGTTTCCTTTCCACGGTTCCGCCATGACACGACCCTTCCTTGGACTCGGCATCCTCCTGCTGCTCGCCCCCTCGGCGCCCGCGCAGGACAAGGCCCCCGATCCGGCGGCGCTCGCGTTCTTCGAGACGCATGTTCGCCCCGTGCTGGCCAACCGCTGCTACTCCTGCCACGGCCCGGCCAAACAGAAGAGCAACTTGCGCGTCGATTCGCTGGCGGCGCTGCTGCGCGGCGGCAAGTTCGGCCCTGCCCTCGTCCTGGGCAAGCCGGACGAAAGCTTGCTGGTTCAGGCGATCCAGCACAGCGAGAATCTCCAGATGCCGCCGCGCATGAAGATGCCCGCCAAGGAGATCGCCGACCTGACGGCGTGGGTGAAGATGGGGGCGCCCTGGCCGAACGCCAAGCCAGTCGTCGCGAAGGTAGAGCCGAAGGACGCCGAGCCAACGTTCACCAAGGAGCAGACGGGCCACTGGTCCTTGCAGCCGGTCCGCAAGCCGACGCCGCCGGTCGTGAAGCAGTCGGCGTGGGTCCGTTCGCCCATCGACGCGTTCATCCTCGCCAAGCTGGAAGCGAAGGGACTAACGCCTGCGCCGGCGGCCGACGCGCGCACGCTGATTCGTCGGCTCCATTTCGACCTGGTCGGGCTGCCCCCTTCCCCCGACGAAGTCGAGGCGTTCGTGAAGGATTTCTCGCAAGCCACTGCCGTGGAGAAGCTTGTCGATCGGCTGCTCGCGTCGCCACGCTACGGCGAACGCTGGGCGCGGCACTGGCTCGATGTCGCGCGCTACGCCGACTCCAACGGCATGGACGAGAACCTCGTGTTCGGCAGCGCCTGGCGTTACCGCGACTACGTCGTCCGCGCGTTCAACGCCGACCTGCCGTACGACCAGTTCATCCGCGAGCAGATCGCCGGCGACCTGCTGAAGGACTCGTCCCGGCCGCTCGACGAACGCCTGACCGCGACCGGGTTCCTCTCCATCGGCCCGAAGATGTTGGCCGAGGACGACCCGGTGAAGATGGAGATGGACGTGATCGACGAGCAGCTCGACACGCTGGGCAGGGCGTTCCTGGGGCTGACGCTCGGCTGCTGCCGCTGCCACGACCACAAGTACGATCCGCTGTCGATCGGTGATTATTACTCCCTGGCGGGCATCTTCAAAAGCACCAAGACGATGGACAACTTCCGCGTCGTCGCCCGTTGGCAGGAGCGCCCGCTCGGAAGCGCCGCCGACAACGAGAAGTCGAAGCTGCACGCCAAACAGGTCGCCGACCTGAAATCGGCGATCACCGAGAACACGCAGCGGCACTACCAGGACGCCGTGAAGCCGGCCCGACTGCGGGCGAAGGACTATCTGCAAGCCGCCCTGGCGCTCCAGAAGCAGGGGCCGACCGAGCTGCGCTCGGAGTTCGCCAAGGCGAAGGACGCCAAGACGCCGGGCCTGCTCGTGATCGAAGCGGAGGACTACGCGCGCGGCAACGCGCTGAAGAGCTTCGACGGCTACGGCGACAAGATCGGCGTGATCTACAACAAGGGGGAGCTGCCCAACGTCGCCGAGTACGACGTGAAGCTCATGGAAGCAGGCCGCTACCAGCTGGAGCTGCGCTACGCCGCCGCAGCGGCGCGGCCGGTGCAGGTGATCGTCAACGGCCAGGTGATAACCAACAGCGCTGCGGGCAAGGTGACCGGGACGTGGTTCCCCGAAACGCAGACGTGGTTCGCCGAAGGGGTGATTTCGTTGAAGCCGGGCGTCAACGTGATCCGCCTGGAGTGCGCCGGCCCGTTCCCGCACTTCGACAAGCTCGCGCTGATCCCAACGAATCAATCGTCGCCGAAGTCGCTCGAACAACATGCCAAGGAAGCCGACCTGCACCCGATGTTCCTCAAGCAATGGCTCGACCATCTCGCGAAGACGCCGGCGCCGAAAGACGCGGTTGAGCTGGAGAAGGTCAGCGCCGATGCGAAGGGGCCGTTTCGTCTGTCGCCTGCCGTCGAGGCGAGTTTTCCCGAAGCGGCCCTGAAGGAGCTGCGCGACCAGCGCACGCAGCTCGCCACGCTGGAGAAGTCGGTGCCAGTGATCCCGGAAGCGATGGCGGTCAGCGACGGCAAGGCGACCGACCTGCGCGTCCACCTGCGCGGCAACCACCTCACGCTCGGCAAGGAGTCGCCGCGCCGCTTCCCGCGCGTCTTCGCCGACCTCAAGCAGTCGCCCATCGAAGCGGGCCAGAGCGGCCGCCTCCAGCTCGCCGACTGGATCGCCCAGCCGGGCCATCCCCTCACCAGCCGCGTGATGGCCAACCGCGTCTGGCATGGGCATTTCGGAACCGGGCTGGTCCGCAGCGTCGACAACTTCGGCCTGCTCGGCGAAGCCCCATCGCACCCCGAACTGCTCGACTGGCTCGCCGCCCGCTTCGTCGAGTCGGGCTGGTCGATGAAGGCGCTGCACCGCGAGATCGTCCTGTCGCGAACCTACCAGAGCAGCACCGCGTACCACGAAGCGGCGTTCCAAACCGACCCCGACAACCGCCTGCACTGGCGCCACAACCGCCGCCGGCTCGAAGCGGAAGCGCTGCGCGACAGCTTGTACGTCCTGGGCGGCACGCTCGACTTCGCCATTGGCGGCTCGCTGTTCGACGCCAAGAACCGCGCCTACGTCCCCGGCTACCCCAACGGCAACTACGACAAGTACGACCTGCCGCGCCGCTCCCTCTACCTCCCCGTCATCCGCAGCGCCCTCTACGACGTGCTGCAGGCGTTCGACTTCGCCGACCCCAGCTTCCCCAGCGGCGAACGGGCCAGCACCACGGTCGCCCCGCAGGCGCTGTTCCTCATGAACGGCACGATCGTCCACGAGCAGACGCGCCAGTGGACCGCGAAGCTGCTGCATGACAAATCGCTCGACGACGCCGGCCGCGTCCGCCGCGTCTACCAGCAGGCGTTCGGCCGGCTTCCCAGTGTCACAGAAATCGCGCGGTCGCTCGATTTCATCGAACGCATCGAAAGCGAGCTGTCGCGCCAGAAGAAGGCCGACGCGCGCACGCAGGCGTGGCAGAGCTTCTGCCGTGTGATCGTGTCGGCGAACGAGTTCGTGTACGTGGAGTGAGAAAACAGCAACGGCAGTGCCGATGCTTGGTTGCCAGGACGTGGGCATCCCACTCCCTTCCGGGGAGAGGGAAGCAAGCGGGTTTCCTGCCGCCGCGAGAAGCGTTGTCCTCGTCCCAACCCAGGAGCAGCGATGAGCGTCAAAGGCTCGGCCGACATCGTGTTCTGCATCGACGTGTCCAGCTCGATGCGCCCCTGCATCGACGGAGTGCGCCGGCACATCCTCGACTTCGTCAAGTCGCTGGAGAGCGGCCAGCAGCGCATCGACTGGCGCGTCGACCTGCTCGCCCACTGCTGCGACGAGCGCGGCGGCGCTTTCGCCGCCGCCAACCTGCGCACCCAGGGCCTCGACCTCGTCCGCGCCCTCTACCAAGCACGCGAGCAATCGACGTTCTTCACCACCGACCTCGACGTGTTCCAGAAGCGCATGGAGGAGCTGGAAGTGGTCGGCGACGAGGCGACGTTGGTCGCGCTCGACTTCGCCCTCGACTTCCCTTGGCGGCCGCGCAGCCAGTCGCGCCGCGTCGTCGTCTGCCTGACCGACGAGCCGCTGGAGACCGGCGCCATCGTCGATCAACAACTCGCGCAGCTGCCGAAACTGATCGACAAGATGCAGAACCTTGGCGTGATGCTCTTCCTGGTCGCCCCCGATTCGGAGGCGTACTCGCGCCTCGCGGAAGTCGACAAGAGCGAGTACCAGGTCGTCCACACCGCGAACGACGGCCTGCGCAGCGTCGATTTCAGCAAGGTGCTGTCGCACATCGGCAAGACGATCTCGTATTCCAACACGCAGGGGGGCGACGAGCCGACCCGCCCGCCGCCGCTGTTCAACCAGGACCAGTGGACCCGCAGCAACGCGAAACTGCGGGGGAAGTGATCGGCGCCGCGTCCGTTTAGCCGCTCGCCTACGGCGAGCGCGGGCGCGACGCACGACCAGCACCGACAT
>JAYSSW010000343.1:0-9054 GCA_043720335.1 Planctomycetia bacterium | reverse complement strand
AACGTGCGCGGCCTGGGGCTGATGGTCGCGGTCGATGTCGTGAAGCCGGGCGCTGTCCCGCAGCCCGATCCGCAGGGGCGCGACGCGGTGGTGCAGGCGGCCTACGAAAGCGGCTTGCTGCTGCTGGGTTGCGGCGAATCGGGCGTCCGTTTCTGCCCGCCGTTGTGCGTGACTTCCGACCAGGTGCAGACGGCCCTGCGCATCCTGCGGGCCTGCGTGTCGGGGAACGCCTGATTTTCCGCTTGCGCCGATTTTGCGAGCTATAGTGGTTGCAAGGAAACGTCGCAGCGGACTCGGAACCCGCAGCCCACGTTCCTTCCCACCTTGCGAACTCGGAGCACAGAGAGATGGCCACCTCGAACACCCTGCGCAGCGCGCGCGACTCCAAGCACGACGACGAAGAAGCCTCGCTGGAGATCAGCGTCCCGTTCGACACCGAAGCGTTCAGCGCCGAGCTGGAACGGCTCGCGCACACGAACAATGAGCTGGGAGCCAGCCGCCAGGCCGACTCCCCCCGCGTCGCGCAGCTCGAGGAGGATCTGGAGCTTTTCCGCATGGAGAACGCCGACCTGCATGTCCGCGTCAACGAGCTGGAGCAGATGCTGCAGCTCGCCGGCGGCGGCGAGGAGATGTGGCTGGACCGCCAGCAGGAGTACGAGAAGCTGCTCGACGAGAAGTCGGAGGTGATCCGCACGCTGCACCTGCGCTTGCAGGAGCAGCCCGCGTCGTCGGGGTCGGGGTCGTCCTCGTCGCACCACAGCGGCATGGTCGTCGGCGGCCAGGCCGAGGAGATCCTCCGCCTCAAGCGTGGGCTGGAAGAACACCGCCGACAGCTCGACGAGGACGAGGAGGCGATGATGCTGCAGATGCGGCAGATGGAGATGGCGATGGCCAAGGACCGCGCCGAGATGGCCCGGCAGCGCTCCGAGATCCAGCGCATGCAGGCCGAGCACGACCGCGGGCTGGAACAGGCCAGCCGCGACCCGCAGCTCCAGGAGCGCCTGCACCACATGCGCCGCCCCGAGTCGATGGTGCGGCTGAGCAAGCCGGGCATGCCTGCCGTCCCGCAGACCCCCGCCAAAGATCCGCAGGCGGGCACACCAGGCGACGGCGGCAAGAACAGCGGCATCCTGCGCCGCATCTTCGGCTAGCAGAACTCGAACAAATCAACACGGAAGCCCGAAGCAACGGTGGGTTGCTTCGGGCTTCCCGCGTTGATGGGGCAACGTCTTCGCGGCAAATTCGCCGCTCAGCCCCTTGCATGCACCCAAGGCGATGCGCAATAATGCGTTGGATTTGCGGCGCAACGATGTTGAACCCACGGTGCGAACATGGCGGACGACCCCAGCAGCGACTCGTTCCGGCCGCCGGAGATCCCGACCCTCGTCGGCTGCCTGCACTGCGGCGAGGAGTACGACAGCTACCTTATCGAGTGGCGCATCCTCAAAGCCCACGACGGACGCATGCGCGGCTTCTGGTGCTGCCCCACCCCGGGTTGCGACGGCCTGGGCTTCGGCTGCGACATCTTCCCCGTCGATCCCGACTTCCGCGACGAACGCGGCGGCTGGCGCCACGACGACGAAGACAACGACGAAGATGAGGACGAGGACGAGGACGACGAATTCGACTCGGAACTGGAGGACGACGAGTCGCTTCCCGCCATCGACCCGCCCGGTGGCTCGACGACGGCCAACGACGAGGACATCCCCTGGGACGACGAGGACGACGACATCCCCTTCTGAGGCGCGGGGAGGCCGTGACCGGTTCGCGGACTCAACTCGCGGCGTGCCCGGTCGGCCCGGTCGGTGCTGCCTGCTGCTTCTTGCGGGCCTCGATCTCTTCCTTGAACAGCCCGCGCACCTTCCGCTTCACGACGATGTCGGCGATCCACGGGAAAAATCGGCTGACGAGCGTCATCAGCTTGCCTTTGAAGGTCAGAACCGTGTCGTTCTTGCCCTTCTCCATCGCCCGCAGCGTGTACTCGGCGACCTGTTCGGCGGTCATGCCGCGCATGTGGTCGAGTTGGACCTTGGCCTTCTGTTCGAGCATGTTGTGCGAGAAGTTGGTCTGCGTCAGGCCGGGGCTGACGATGAGGACATCGACGCCGTCCTTCGCGAGTTCCGCCCGGATCGCTTCGCTGAAGCCCTGCACGGCGAACTTGCTCGCGGAATAATCACTGCGGGCGGGGATGCCTCGCTTGGCGGCGATCGACGAGATGTTGACGATGGCGGGCTTGACCCCTTTTTTCAGCATCGGCAGAAAGACGCGCGTGGTCTCGGTCAGGCCGAAGAAGTTGACTTCGATGATCTGCCGCATGCGGTCGGCGGAGCTGTCGGCGAAATGCCCGGTCGCGCCGATGCCAGCGTTGTTGACGAGGATGTCGAGGCCGCCGAAGTGCTTCTCGGCCGCTTCGACCATCCGGGCGCGGTCCTGTGGGCTGGTGATGTCCGCTTGCACGACCTCGATGACGCCGCCCTTGGCCCGGATCGCCGCTGCAACCTCGTTGAGCAGGTCCGCCTTGCGAGCGACGGCGATGACCTTGGCCCCGCGCGCCGCAGCCGCCTCGGCGAGCGACTTGCCAATGCCCTGCGAGGCCCCGGTGATGAGCATGCGAGCACCAACCAGCGAACGACGTTGTCCCATGACGGCCCATCCCCCAACTGCGGACGTGGATCACCCCTCCCAGTTTACCCGCTTCGCCAGCAGCCGTGGGGTGTCAGCGACGGGATTGAGCCGCAAAACCTGCCTGACGACGACGGAACGGGGCGATTTCGCGGAAAACGCCGGGATGATGAAACCGCCAATTGCATGCACTCGACGTGGATGCTAACCTGAAGCGAGCGTAAGCATCGGGTTGGCCGCTGCCAAGGGAAGCACGCTCAACGAGGAGAAACCATCGCCATGTCCCGGTTTCCATTCCGCTGCTCGAAGCTGCATCGAGTCGTACCGGTCCTGATGGCGCTGTGGATCGCAATTGCAGCCGACGCGGGCGAGCCGAAGGCGAAAACGCCTCCGGGCGACCAGGCGCCAACGAAAGCGCCATGGCGGAGCGTCCGGCTGAATCGCCTCGTTTGCTCGTCCGCCGACTTCAGTTCCGTGGGTCCAGTCAACTACGAGTTGACGCTGGACCGTGTCGATTTCCACGACGCGACCATGCTGTGGCACTTCACCGCGACGACTCCGAAGAAGCGTGGCACCGACGAGTTCTTCAGGAGCACCACCAAGCTGCTCAACGGCCAGGGCCAGGCCGTGTCGCTGCTCGGCTCCAGCGCGGCCTACCGCAAGAACCCCGACGGCGGCGAGTACTACACCGTCGATTGTCCCGAAGGCGAGAAGAAGGCGTTCTGGCTGCAGTTCCCGCTCCCCAAGGAGGAGTGGACCTACCACACCCTGCGCTTCGGCAAGGCCAACATGCAGGTGCCCGAAATGACCGTCCACCTCCCCTTCCGCAAGCCCGATCCCGACGCCAAGGCCAAGGACGACGAACGCGCCGACGACGCCGTCGCCGAGTTCACCATCGACCCGAAGCTCAACCGCCCCATCGTGACAAGCGTGAAGCGTGATTTCGGCGTGCCGCATCCCTACCTGATCCTGGTCGAGAAGATCGAAGTGATGGCGGTCGGCGACCTGCGCATGCACCTGAAATGCGGCAACGCCGGCAAGACCGCCCTGCACGACGCCGTCGCCATCGACCTGGTCGGCAAGGGCAGCCACCTCCGCGACCCGTCGGGGCAGTTCAAGTACCCTCTGATCGGCAGCAGCCTGGGGACCACCTTCGAGGGCGTCTTCTGGAACGTGCCGCCCCAGGAAACGAAGTCGTTCTGGCTGGAGTTCAAAGGCCCCTTCCAGGGAGGAACGCGGTTCGTGCTGCAGTTCGAGGGAGCCATGGGGATTCCCGCGATCCCCCTGGTTCTGCCGCCGGCGAAAAAGAAGAAGAGTTAGCTCGGGGATCACTCCTCGCTGATGAGCACTCCCGCGATGGCGGCGTTGAGCAGCGTCGCGGTGAAGCCGACGAACAGCGCGCGTCCGCCGAGCTTGGCGAGGTCGCTGCGGCGCTCCGGGGCGAGGGCGCCGATGCCGCCGAGCTGGATGCCGATCGACGCGAAGTTGGCGAACCCGGTCAGCGCGAACGCGGCCAGTTTGTACGAGCGCGCGGTCATGAAATCGGGGGTCAGCTTCCACGCCTTGAGTTGCAGGTAGGCGAAGTGCTCGTTGATGGCGAGTTTCGAGCCGAGCAGGCTGGCGACGTGCTCGATGTCGGCCATGTCGACCCCCATGAGGAACGCCGCCGGTGCGAACATCCAGCCGAAGACCTTGCGCAGCGACAGGTCGTCGGGCCAGCCGCCGAGCGTATCCGACGAGATTCCCAGCCACAACAGCGAAGGCTTGATGCCTGCGAGCAGCGCGTCGAACATGGCGACGAAGGCGATGAACACGATCAGCATGGCCGCGACGTTGAGGGCCAGCTTCAGGCCGTCACTGGTGCCGGAGGCGACCGCGTCGATGGCGTTGGCGTAGGGGGACTTCTCCTGCGTCGTGTTCAGCGTGCCGGCGGTTTCGGGGATCGACGTTTCGGGCAGGAACAGTTTCGCCAGATACAGGCTGCACGGACACGCCATGACGCAAGTCGTCAGCACCGCGACCGGGTCGGCGCCGTAGTTGATGTAGACGACCATCATGCCGCCGGAGATGTGCGCCATGCCGCTGACCATCAGGGCGAACAGCTCCGACTTCGTCATGCGCGGCACGTACGGCTTGACAATCAACGGCGCCTCGGTCTGCCCCATGAAGACGTTTGCGGAGACCGACAGCGTTTCGGCGCCGCTGGTCCCCATGAGATGCACCATCGCTCTGGCAAGTTGGCGAACGCACCATTGCAGGATGCCGAAGTGGTAGAGCAGCGTGAAGAACGCCGAGACGAACAGGATCGGTGGCAGCGCAACGAACGCGAACTGGAAGGCGTAGCCCGCGCCGAACAGCCCCGACCATGTCCCTCCCGCCGCAGGCGGCCTGGCGTCGGCGAGGTTGCCGAACACGAACGTCGCTCCCTGGTCGGAGAAGCCGATGAACTGCTTGACGACGCTGCCCGCCACTTCGAAGACCTGGTAGACCGCGTGAACCTTCAGCACCAGCAGCGCCAGGACCAGTTGCAGCGCGACGCCCCAGCCGATGGTCTTCCAGTTGACGGCGCGAAGGTTGGTCGAGAACATCGCGACGACGCCGAAGAAGCAGAAGACCCCGGCGACCGCCTGCCCGCGTGTGCCGATGGCCGGCTGGATCAGGTACGCCATGCCTCCGACGGTTGCGATGGCCAGCGCGATCGCGAGCCGCCAACGCAGCGGCGTCGGCGTCAGGGGAGTGTCGGTTGATTCGACGGGAGCGGGACTTGCGGGAGCGTCGGCGTTCATGTGCGCGGGCCATCCTTCCATCGAAGTGGATCAGGGAGAATGAGGGAGTGACGGAGAGGGCTGCTCCCTCAGTATCCCAACGAACGCCGCCGTTTCCAGCGCTCTCTTGCAAAAATCGAGAATTCAGTCCTTGGCACGGGCAAGATTGCGTCGCTTTTCAGAGCCACGACTGGCAAGGAGTGGCTGGCACCGCGCGACGATCCAGATTCCCGGCGTGGGATTCAGCTCAGCCACTCCTTGCCAGTCGTGGCTCTCGTGTTTCACTTCAACCCTCGCAAGACATGCCCTCGCCAATGAAGAAGGCCGGCCCACTCAATCGCGGGCAGGCCTTCTTGGTGACGCTTCGTGTTCTTTGTGGATCGTCACACGCCGATCATGGCGATGGCCTGGGCGGCTTCGTCCTTGGTGAGGGGCTTGCCGTGGTGGTTGGGGTCGTTGCCGAGCAGCGACGTGATGGGGAAGCCCTTGACGGTGCGCGAGACGATGACGCACGGCTTGCCGGTCACGGTCTTGGTCTTGTCGAGCGCGGTGAGCACTTCGGCCATGTCGTTGCCGTTGATCTCGTCGGTGTGCCAGCCGAACGCCGCGAACTTGTCGACGACGGGTCGCAGATCGAGGACTTCGGAGCTGGCGCCGGTCTGCTGGTAGCCGTTCTGGTCGACGATGCAGACGAGGTTGTCGAGCTTGAACTTGTGAGCCGACATGACCGCTTCCCAGATCTGGCCTTCCGCGAGTTCGCCGTCGCCGGTCATGACGAAGACGCGTCCGCCGGTGTTGTCGAGCTTGGCGGCGAGCGCCGCTCCAACACCGATGGAAAGCCCCTGGCCGAGCGAGCCGGTGGAGGCTTCGATGCCGGGGAGCCGTCGGTAGTTGGGGTGCCCTTCGAGGACGCTGCCGATCTGCCGCAGCGTCGACAGCAGGTCGGTCGAGAAGTAGCCCGCCTCGGCCATCACCGAGTAGAGGAGCGGGGCGGCGTGGCCTTTGCTGAGGATGAACTTGTCGCGCTCGTGCCAGGTCGGGTTCTTGGCGTCGTAGCGCATGATGCCGGCGAAGTACAGGGCGACCACGACTTCGACGCCCGACAGCGAACTCGTTGGGTGGCCGGAGTTGGCGGCGGTGGTGCATTCGATGATGTGCTTGCGGACGACCTTGGCTTTGGCCTGGAGTTCCATCAAACTCGGACGAACGGGAGTGGTTGCCACGGTCGGCTCCTCGCGGGGTGCATCTTCGTGTTTTGGTAGAGGATACGACCCGCGACCGCCCCACGGACAGGGGCAATCGCGCCGGGAACGAAAAAAGCCCGTCAGCAGCGAGCCGACGGGCCGGGGAGATACCGATGGGAGGCTATCGTTTGGCGTTCTTCGCCAGGGGCGGTGCAGTTCGGGTCGAATGGGCCTTGGAGTCGCTGGAGCGGTCGAAGATCGGCCCGACCAACAGCGTCCACAAAGCGAGCAGCACCACCCAACGAACTTCAATCATGACTGTTGTCCTCGATGGCAATCGCACGTGTTGCCTGCTTGACGCAGGAACCACAAAGCAACTCGCGTGCCAGTTTCCGGCAAAACAAGCACGCGCGGCACAAGCCTTTGCAGGCAATCAAGTTGAATTATCGGCTCGTTGCAGAGCGCGACTTGAGCGCGGGGTGCCATGTTGCCGAGAGTTTACAAAATGCTGCCGAAATGACGTAAAAGGGAGGACTAACCGCAGAGATGCAGAGACGCAGAGGAAAAGGCAGAGAAAGTCAGAGAGAAAGAGAATGGTGGCGTGATGCCCAAGCCCCAGGATGAGCAACGCGATTCCTGGGGGTGAGGCGGCACACGCTAATGATCCCCACCAATCGCGTTGCTCATGGTGGGGCGTGGCGCATTTCAATCGGAGATCTGCAATCCGCACTCTGCAATCCCCTTGGCATTCTTTTCCGGCGTGATCGGTAAAAATTGCCGATTCGCCCTTTCTTGCAATCGACGCACTTTCGGAGTCAATTCGGCCGAATCGTCATCAATGATTCGACTTGCGACGCAATCGCGAACTGCGGAAGCAATTGGCACGGATCGTGCATTTCTTCTTTTCGTCACCGCGACAACGCTTCGGTGCTTGAAACGGGGCTGGCAGAGAAGAGGCCCCTGAATCGCGTGGCGGTCTGCTCGACATGGAGCACGGGACGCCGGAACACGTCCCGACTCCACGAGCAGCCGCCGTGCTTCCTCCATTTGGAGTTTCCCCGACCCCAAGGGCCGTCCCCCCGGCCCCGATAAGATTCCGGGCGGTTCCCCCAACCGCCCGGATGCCTCCTCCCCGCACCCGCGTCGCCCCCTCGACGCGGGTTTTTCTTTTCCCTCGCTTGCAGGCCACGCCGGTTCCGCGTATCGTGGGTTCCTCGAACGAGGAAGCCGCATGCCAGCCCCCAGCCGCGTCGTCGTCCACGCCCCCCCCCGTGATGAAGTTGCCCCGTTGCTGCAGCAAGCGGGCTACGACGCCGCGTCGCTCGGCCTGCGCGACCTGGAAGCGCCGCACGCGCCGCCGCCGCAGCTTTTCCTGGTCGATGGGAGCCACGAGTCGGACGCCGGATTGAGATTGTGCCACAAGCTGCGTTTGCAGCACCAGGACCCGTTCGTGCCGATCCTCTTCCTCGCCGCCGACGCCCTCAACCGCCTGGCCGGCCTGGAATGCGGCGCCGACGCGATTCTGGTGCGGCCGTTCCAGCCGGCAGAACTTTTGGCTCAGGTGCAGGCGCTGGTCCGCATCAAAGATCGGCAAGACCTGCTGGCGTCGAAAGCGAGCGACGCCCAGCGCGTCAACAAGCGCCTGCAAGCCGCCCAGCAACAGATGGACATGGAGATGGAGTTGGCGAAACGGCTGCAGGAAAACTTCCTGCCGCAGACGCTGCCACAACTACCCAAAGTCCGTTTCGCGGTGCAGTACAAGCCGTGCGCGCGGGTCGGGGGCGACTTCTACGACGTGTTCCGCCTCGACGAAAAACACCTCGGCTTCTACGTCGCCGACGCGATGGGGCACGGCGTGCCTGCCAGTTTGCTGACGATCTTCGTGAAGCAAGGCGTGCGGGCCAAGGAGATCATCGGCAGCAGCTACCGCCTGACTCCGACCAACGAGGTGCTGCAGAAGCTCAACCACGACCTGATCGCGCAGCAGCTCAGCGACCTGCCGTTCATCACGATGGTTTACGTCCTGTTCAACTTCGCGGAGGGCACGCTCCACTTTTCGCGAGCGGGACATCCGTACCCGATCTATGTGCCGAAGGACGGCCCTGCGGAGCTTTGGCAGATCGAAGGGAGCTTGCTCGGCGTATTCGAGACGCAGTACCGCATCCGCACCCAGTCGATGAAGCCGGGCGACAAGCTGCTGCTCTACACCGACGGCATGGACGCGGCGTCGTTCGGCACGCAAGCCCCCGGCCAGCCAAGCCTGCTCGCCGCCGTCGAGGCGTTCCGCTCGCTGCCGATCGACGAGTTCGTGGGCCGCCTGTCGAGCGACCTGTTCATGCAGTCGCGCCAGAACGACGACCTAACCGTGCTCGGCATGGAACTGCTGCCTTGATTCCATATAGCCCCCGGCTTGCCGGGGTGCGGCATGACGAACCTCACTAACCCTGAGCGCAAGCGAGGGGATCGCTTGACGACTCGCGGAG
>JAYSSW010000342.1:0-1974 GCA_043720335.1 Planctomycetia bacterium | reverse complement strand
GCGAATCGAGCCCCACCAATCGCGTTGCTCATGGTGGGGCTTGGGGTTTCAATCTGAAATCCCAACTCTGCAATCTGCAATCCCGTGACCCCCACCAATCGCGTTGCTCATGGTGGGGCTTGGCGCACCTGTCACTTCTCGATCTCCCCCTCCACGTTCGCGTCGGGCGGCGGCGCTTCCTCGACCAGCGTCGGCTCGACCAGCGGCTCGCGCTTCGGGCGCGGCGCCTGCTTCTCCGGGTGGAACAGCTCCTCGCGGCGCGTCATCTGGCGGAAACGCGGCACGATGAAGCCGTGCCACAGCACGAAGCACGCCATCGCCCACAGGAAGACTCCGACCAGGCAGAACGAGAACCATTCGCCCGGCTCCTGGCTGCCTCGGAAGTGCTCCGTGATGTCGAGCGACGAGTAGAGGAAGATGAACAGCACGGCGGGGGGCGTCATGCCGAGCTGGAACTTGAGGAGGTACTCCGGCAGGTCGCCGCCGCCCTGCGTGCCGAAGAACATCAGCGGCAGGCAGCACAACCAGGCCATCCAGTGCCCGGCGCCGACCATCAGCGCGACGATGACGGTGGTGACGGTGGCGCGCATGGTCGTTCTGCAGACGATGGAGAACCACATGCCGAGCATGGCGAAGAAGACGGCGTAGACGAGCCAGGTGACGACGAAGAGGGGGACGGCGAGGAGGTTGAGGCCGCCGGTGACGAGGGCGAGGGCGAGCATGGCGCCGAGCCAGAACCAGCCGAGGCGGACGCTGGCGAGGCTGCCGAGCAGCTTGCCGACGAGGATGCTGTCGCTGCTGAGCGGGGTGGCGAGGAGGGCGTCGAGGGTGTCGCGGTCGCGTTCGCCGCTGATGCTGGTGGAGGCGCGGATGGCGATGGCGAGCAGGTTGAGGCAGGCGACGGCGGTGCCGGCGACGCGGACCCAGATGTTCATCGACTCGGCGAGGTCGCGCCACAGGTCGCCGCCGCGGTACCCGCCTTCGAGGACGAGGTAGCAGGCGATGTAGACGCCGGTGCCAAGGCTGAGAAGGACGAGGATCAGGACGGCGATCCAGAGGAACCAGTTGAGCTTCAGGCCCGACTCGGCGAACAGCTCCTTCCAGATGATGGGCTGGTCGCCGACGGGGGGGCGGTAGCGGTGGGACCAGCTCGCCTTGTTCGCCTTGCCGCCGCTTCCTTGGGCAAGAGCAAGGGCGCGGACGCGGGTGATCGACCAGATCAGGCACAGGGCGGCGAGGGCGAAATGGAACGCGGCGTAGCCTTTGAGCAGGTCGGGCAGCTCGGCGGCGAGCGCGCCGCGCGTGCCGGCGCCGTAGATCGACACGACCAGCGGGATCGGGTTGCCGGCGTACATCACCTTCGCCACGTCCTCCAGCGAGAGCGGCCCGAAGCCGAGGTCGATGCTCGACGCCATCACCCACCAGCGCCCCTCGACCAGGCCGTACAGGAACGACGTGAGGGCGAAGTAGGCGAGCAGGACGAGATAGTTGGAGATGATCGCGTTCCACGGCTTGTTGAAGAAGACCGACATGAGGATGCCGACGCAGGCGATGCTGAACATGGTGGCGCCGGTGGCGGCGAAGGCGACGACGACGAGGTCGGGATCGACTCCGCCGAGGAACTGCAGCAGTCCGAGGATGGGCAGCCCGGTGAGCAGGAAGAGGACCATGTTCGCCAGCCGCGAGCCGAGCTTGCTGAGGACGATCTCGTGGTTGTTGAGGTCGGTGGCGAGGAGGAATTCGAGCGTCTTGCGGTCCTTCTCCTCGGCGATGGAGCCGGCGACGTAGGCGGGGGTCAGCAGCGCGACCATGACGAGCTGGATGACGACGAACGTCTCGAAGAACCTCTCGGCGAGGCGCGCGTCGGCGGCGCGGTTGTTGCGGCTGCCCCACGAGTCGTTGGCGAACATCGAGAAGAGGACGAGGACGAGGAAGCCGGCGTAGAGCATGCGGAGGATGAAGTAGCGGTTGCGG
>JAYSSW010000341.1:0-4349 GCA_043720335.1 Planctomycetia bacterium | reverse complement strand
GGGCCCTTGCTCGTCCAGCACCAAATATTGCGGCGTAGCGTTGTACTCGCGCTGGGCGATCTGCTGCAGCAGCGACTTGAAGTTCCCCGCGTGCGCCGCCTCGGCCACCTGCTCGATCTCGGCGACGAGGTGGCTGAGGATGAACTTCCGCGCGGGATCCAGCCCGCCGTCGAGGAAGATCGCTCCGACCAGCGATTCATAAACGTCGGCCAGCAGGTTGATCGGCGTCTCGTGCAGGTGCATCCCTTTGCCGAGGAACAGGAACTGCCCCAGGTTCAACGCGCGACTCAGCCGGGCGCAGGTGCGGCGGCTGACGACGGCCGACTTCACCTTCGTCATGTCCCCTTCCTGGTACTCCGGGAAGCGCAGGTACAACTGCTCGCAGGTGACCAGGCCGAGCACCGAGTCGCCGAGGAACTCCATGCGCTCGTTCGAGGCGAGGCGCGTGTCGGCGCTGGACGTGTGCGTCAGCGCCGAGCGCAGCAGGTCGATCTTCACGAAGCGATACTCGATCGCCTGCTGGCACGCTTCCAAAACTTCCGATTCGCGGCGGTGGTTCGATTCCGGGGTCATGATGCGTCGTTTCTTCCGGGCCGGGCGACGGATTTGTTCTCGACGATAGCAGCGGGGCGGAGGCTTGTCAATGAGGCGAAGGGCGGTCAGAACTCCATCGCGCCGGGCCAGCTCACGTCGTTGACGAAAATCTTGCCGTCGCCGATGCGGCCCGTGCGGGCGGCGCGGACGATCTTGTCGGCCACCTCATGCGCCCGCTCGTCGTTCACCCAGACGCTGATCTCGACTTTCGGCAGGAACGCCATGCTGTACTCGCTCCCCTGGTAGCGCTCCAGGTAGCCCTTCTGCCGGCTGAACCCCTTCGCCTCCAGCACCATGCACGCGTTCACGTCGAGCTGGCTGATCGCCTTCAGCACCGCCTCGGCACGGAACGGTCGGACCACGATGGTGAGCTGCTTCACGACAACCTCGCTTCAAGTTGGGTACGACGCTGTTGTATCCCGCCGCCCCGCCATCATCCATCACGGCGCCAATTCGGTGGCGTGCAACTTCAATGCGACGCTCCTGCCGCAGCTCTCGCCGCATCCTGCTTGCTGCCTGAAAACGTGGTTCAGCACGCTTCTGCGGTCAGGAACGAGGCGTGCCCGGACCAGAACCCTGAGCCCGAAGCGCCAAGCGAGGAACGCCGCCAAGCGGCGCGGGCCGTTCCGCGCTTCGCGTCGGAAGCCAGGACACGAATGCGATTCTTCACACGCCAGCGTGGCTCTCCTCGCTTGGCGCTTCGGGCTCAGGGTGAGCAATGTCCCACGGCCACGGACTTCAACCGTTCGGCAGCGGGATGACGCGCGGGGCGGCGCCGCCGGGCGGGGCTCTCGCCGCATCCTGCTCAGTTTGCTTCTGCGGTCAGGAACGAGACGTGCCCGGACCAGAACCCTGAGCCCGAAGCGCCAAGCGAGGAACGCCGCGAAGCGGCGCGGGCCGTTCCGCGCTTCGCGTCGGAAGCCAGGACACGAATGCGATTCTTCACACGCCAGCGTGGCTTTCCTCGCTTGGCGCTTCGGGCTCAGGGTGAGCAATGTCCCACGGCCACGGACTTCAACCGTTCGGCAGCGGGATGACGCGCGGGGCGTTGCCGCCGGGCGCGGCGGGGGGCGGCGGGTTCGAGGTCGGCGTCCCCATCAACGGCGGTGCTGCGGGGGGCGGCGGCACCTGCGGCTGCGGCGCGGGGCCGTTCTCGCGTTGCAGCGGGTTCGCCAGCGCCGGCAGGATCCGCGTGCTCTCCTCCTCGATCAGCGGCGGATTCTCGCCGGCGTCGGTCGTCACCTCGGTCTTGAAGCGGTAGTCGCCTTCCTTCAGCGCCTCGCAGTAGAAGACGTACGTGTACTTCGAGCCGGGCTGCAAGCCGTTCGCGGGCAGGAACGTGATGATCTGCCCGGCGATGTTCTCGGCGGTCGGGCCCTTGGCGCTGATCGGCCTCATGCCCGCCGGCACGGTCGCCTTCACCTCGATGCGGTTGGCGGACGCCGAGCCGGTGTTGGCGATCTCCAGGATGTACTCGACCGTCTTGCCCACGACGACCGGATCCTCCTTGTCGCGCAGGCGGCGCTCAATCGCTGCGATTCCTTGAATCTCGATGCCGGCCTGCTTCTCGATCCGCACGTTGCCGTCGGCGGTCAGCTCGACCACCTGCACGGCGTCCTTGGCGCCCTCCTTGCAGACGGTGAGCACCTCCAGGTCGATGAACTTGCCCGGATCGATGGCGCCGAGGTTCCACATCACTTCGCCGGAGTTGAAGCGCCCGCCGTTGCTCGCCTCGACGAAGTCGAGTTCACGCGGCAGCCGATCACGGACGACGACGCTGGTGAGCGGCACGTTCGGGCTGGTGTTCGCCACGCGGATCTTCCACACCGCAGGCCGGCCGACGAAGCTTTTGAGCGGGCCTTGCACGTCGAGCGCGGCGGCGGGCTTCACGACGACGACGGTCGCGTTGTCCTCGGAGACCAGGCCGCTGCCGGTCGCCTTCACCTTGATCTTGAACGTCCCCTCCGCGACCGGGACCAGCTCGAATACCTCGTCACGCGACTGACCCGGCGCGATGCCTGGCAGCTGGTTCGAGTTGATGACCTGGCCCGCGACGACCGCGTGCTTCAGGCCTGGATCGAGCGTCGCTTCGAGCGTGATCGGGCCGAGGTCGCCCGTGCCTGCGTTCGACAAACGGATGCGGTAGGGCAGCGTCACGCCGACCACGCCGGTCGCTGGGCCGACCAGTTTCGCTTCCAGCTTCGGCTCGGTGACTTCGGTCACGACCTCCTTGGAATCGGCCTGCTTCTCCGCCGTCGTCACCTGGGCGACGCTGCGGTACGGGCCGACGCGCTTCGGGCGGTAGACGACCTGGGCCTGGTGCGACTGGCCGGGCGGCAGCTCGCCGAACGCCCAGTTGAGCACGTTGCCGTCGCGCACCGCGTTCGGCTGCGTGCGGACGACTTCGCAGTTCTCGGGGATCACGTTGCGGATTTCGAGGAAGGCGCTGGCGAAGCGGCCGTTGTTCGTCGCGATGGTGGTGTACGACGCCTCGCCTTCGACGACCGCCTTGTCCGGCCCGACGTGCGACAGCACGACGTTCGGCGCCAGCCATTCGATGCTGGCCTGGCCGCTGACGATGTTGACGCCCGATCCCGACGGCGTGGTCGGGTCCGGAGGGCGGATCACGTCGACGCTGACGAGGTTCTTGCCGGAAGCGGGCTGGGGCTGGGCGATGTCGACGCGGGCGTTGCCGCTCAGGTCGGTGGTGCGTTCGACTTCCTGCGTGCGTTCGGGGAGGAAGTGCGCCGCCGGTGCGCCGGGCAGGATTTTATAGCGGACCTTGTAGCCTGCGAGCGGCTTGCGGTCGGAGTGACGGTAGACCTTCGTCGTGAAGGTGTGAACCGAGCCGAACTTGACGACGGCGTCGGTCGGCAGCTCCCAGTTGGCGTCGACCCAGCGGACCGTGGCGCGGACGAGCCGGCGTTCCCAGTTGTGGATGCCGCTGGCGACGACGGTGACGTGCGTGTCGCCTTCGACGGGCGAATGCAGCACGCACCAGGTCTGGCCGGGGCGCAGCATGAAGTCGTTGGCCTTGTTCTTGTCGCCCCGCGTCATGCGGTGCTCGCCGTAGTTGGTGAAGCTGTAGCCGTACTTGTCGGTGACCTTGGCGCCGCGTCCGCTGAAGACGCCGCTCTCATCGACCTCGATCAGGCTGCCGACCCCTTCGACCATCCACTCGATGTGTCGGCTGCGGCGGGGGGTGTCCTTCTCGTCCTGGACGGTGGCGACGAGGACGTGCTGCGTGCCGACCTGGCTGGTGGCTTCGAGCGGTTGCACGACGAGTTTGATGGAGTTGGGGTCGAAGTCGGCGTAGTAGCCGGGACCGATGGGCTTGGCGTGCGTGCGGATGACGTCGCCGAAGGGGAGCAGGTACGGGAAGTAGCTGGGGTTGTGGCTGACGCCGAAGCAGCCCGACGCGCAGCACAAGAGCGCCGCCGTAAGGAAGAGGAGCGTCAGTCTGTGTCCCGTGTGCCTCATGGGCAGCAAGGCCCCCTGATGGAATGCCCCCGAAGGCGCGTCCGGTCCCGTTCCGGCCGCGCCGTGGCTTCGTCTGCGATGCGCAGAGGATTCAGGCGAGGGCTATAAGCGATTCTTGAATAAAAACAAGCGGAATTGGCGCGGGCGGACGCTTGCCTCCTGACCGCGCCACGATTTTGGAGGTTTAGCCGCGACGCGCAGCGGAGCGCGGGAACCATGCGACGGCTCCAATGTGCGTCGTCGCGTGGCGACCGTGTGCCACGCGACGAACATCA